>CABSAN010000112.1 GCA_902475785.1 uncultured Collinsella sp. | reverse complement strand
TATAGCCGTGCAACGGAAAAGAGCCGCCCTTTCGGACGACTCAAACTGTAATGGGCTTTTTTAGCTGCCCCAAGCTGGATCAAAGTTGCGGTGGAATAGTTCCTGGAAGAGGCATCTAAACCGGAAAACAGGAACTATTTCACCGCAACTGAGGGGGCGGGGCAGTATTACCGATCTAGCGCAGGGAGCGCAGGCCGCCGGCATCCTTGTCGAGGACTGTGAAGCGTACGGCATCTAGATGCTCAAGGATGCTGATGGCACGTTTGCGCGACACGCCTAGGGCCTCGCGCAGGGCACTCGTGGTAGCAGCGCCACCGGCTGCCTCAATGGCGGCGGCGACGAGCTCACGCGCGTGGGCCTCGGCGGCAGCGGACAGGGCAACGTCGCGCTCGACCTTAACGATCGCGCGGTTGAGCGAAAGCTCGCGCAGGGCTCTCGTCATGGTATCGCGATCGAGCTGCAGTTGCTCGCCCACCTCGGGCAACGTCGGTGCATCGAGGCCGGCTTCGTCCAGCAAGGCAACGATGCGTTCGCAAGCCTCGTGTACCACGCGCGCCGCGGCGGCAGCGGAGTGCGGGTCGAACACTTCGGCGCCCTCGGCGGCGCAAACGCCACGCGAGCAGCCCTCGGCAATCAAAGCCGCGGCAACGTCTTCATCAGCAGCAGGCCACGCAGCATGGGCAACGGCGCCAGGCGTAAAGCCCGTCTCCTTGGGAGACGCCGCATGCATGGCTGACAGGGTCGCCGCCAGTGCATCCATCGCGGCGTCGAGCACCACGGCGTCCGCCAAGAGGTCCGCATCACCCACGGCAAGCTTGCGAACGGAGCCCTGCGCCACCAGCCCGCGCAGTGCGGCATCGACCTCGCCGACACCGAGATCCAAAGCCTCGGCAACATCAACCGCCGTAACCGGCAGCGTCTGCAACGCTAGCCAAGCGCCCACACCGCCCGCGATATCGCCGGCCTCAAGCGCTGCAAGCAGCGTGCGCTCCCCCTCCGAAAGCTCGCGCGAACGGCGGCAGCGCGAAAGCAGCACGCGCCCGCCACCAATAAGCATGACCGGCGAATACGACAGCACCACGGCATGGTCGCCGGCGCGCAGCGGCAACGGTTCCTCCAAGCGTACCTGTACCACTCGCGTCTCGCCCACCGCCATGGGGGCCTCGCCCTCCATGAACATGATGCGACCGACAACCTCGGCCGTACCCGCCATCACGTGCACACGCGCACCCGACTCGAGCACGCGCGGCTTGGCTCCCTCGCGACCCAGATACGTAAACGTCATCATAAAGCGCATCGTCTGACCAAAGCGGCCCGCCACGCCGAGCATCTCACCGCGATCGAGCGCAGCGACGCCATCTCCCACCAGGTTGAGCGCCACACGCTGACCGGGCAGCGCCTGCTGCGTGTCGCCATGCACTTGGATCCCGCGTACGCGGCAGGCCGTTCGCGACGGCAGCGCGACGAGCTCATCGCCCACCGCAACCGGCGCATCGTGCAGCGTTCCCGTCACGACGGTGCCGGCGCCCTTGATCGTAAAGCAGCGGTCAATCGGCAA
>CABSAN010000111.1 GCA_902475785.1 uncultured Collinsella sp. | reverse complement strand
GCGCGGCAAGGAGATATATTGCCAGACCGGAGGGCCCCCGCGGGCGGGAATCTGGTCGTACACATTTCCTACACATATTTAAAGCCAGCTTACGTTTGCCAGCCGTTCTCTACCGCTCACCGAGGGTCTCTTTATAGTGAAGCGTCATATGGCTAAAGCTGATAGGCTCCCTTAGCCAAGGCACAGCCGGCATCGAGTAACTCATCGCGCTCCTCCACCGAGAACCCCTCGGCGTATACGCGAACCACCGGTTCGGTCCCGCTGGGGCGGATCAGCAGCCAGGTGTCATCCTCGAATGCCAAACGTAAACCATCCATATGGCTTACAGCCTGCGGCGCCTTGCCGCAAATCGATTTGGGATTCATGCCAGGAAGCAGCGTTCGCAGCGATTCGGCGTCTTCGGCCTCAAGGCGCAAATCTCGACGCCCATAGCTCGTCTTACCAAAACTGGCCTCGAGCTGATCGACCAAAACGCCCAAGGGCGCGCCCGTCTTTGCCATAAGCTCACACAGAATCAGACAAGCAAGGATTCCATCACGCTCGGGCATATGCGCGGCGATGCCGATACCACCGGCCTCCTCGCCTCCCATGAGGACGCCGCCCTTCTTCATCTCTGCAGCTATATATTTGAAACCGACCGGCTTAACGGTCACACGACAGCCAAGCGCCTCAGCAATGCGGCGCACGAGTGTCGAGCACGAGAGATTGACGACGACACGCCCCTCCAAATTGCGGAATTGAACGAGGTCGCCCAAAACAAGCGCCATGATTTGATGCGGATGTATATATCTACCGCGTTCGTCGACCGCGCCGATACGATCGGCATCGCCGTCGGTCACCAGGCCCGCGCACGCCCCGTCCTCGACAACCGCACGCTCGCAAGCGTCCACCCATGGCTCAACAGGGTCGGGGCAAATGTCCTCTTGATCGGACGACTCTCCGGCATGAATCTCGTGCACCTCGACGCCTAGCTCCCGCAGTAGGTCGGCAAGATATCCCTGGGCCGCGCCGCCCATGGGGTCAACTACCACACGCGGGTGAGCGGCTCGAATGGCCTCGGCATCGACAAACGACGCCACCGCCTGCATATAGTCAGGGATAATATCCGCGGTGCGATAGCTTTCCTCGATCCCCATCGGCTCGGGGGCCATGCTCTCTTCGAGCTCTTCGATGACGTCCTGATTGGCCGTCGAGCCATCTCCCATGCGTAGTTTAAGGCACAGATACCCCTGCGGATGATGGGACCCCGTCACCATGAGCGCACCACAGGCCTCGCCGTCATACGCCGCCGCCCACGTGAGGGCGGGGGTCGGGACAGGCCGAGATGCGAGCACTGCGTCCAATCCGTGAGCTGCAAGCACACCTGCCGCAAGCTCAGCGAACTCGCGCGCCTGCGGCCGGGTGTCGAACCCTATATATACTGTTTTGCCGGGATTGATCTTTTGCCACAACTCGCCGACGGCATCGGCAATGCGGGCAACGTTGTCGGCGGTAAAGTCGTCGTCGACGCGGGCGCGCCAACCGTCAGTTCCAAAATGAATTATCGCGCACACGCGCAGACACCTCA
>CABSAN010000110.1 GCA_902475785.1 uncultured Collinsella sp. | reverse complement strand
ACAAGCCCTACCGCAAAAAGCGCATGACCCGCGCGCAGAAGGCCCGCGAGGCAGGCCTGGAGCCGCTCGCCAACATGATCATCATGCAGGCCTCGGCCAAGGGCAGCGCACTCGACGCCGCCGCGGCCTACGTCAACGAGGAAGCCGGCTTCGACACGCCCGAAAAGGCGCTTGCCGGCGCCGCCGACATCGTGGCCGAAACGGTGGCCGAGGACCCCGAGAACGTCGCCGACCTGCGCGCCTTTACGCAAAACACCGCCGACATCATCGTCGAGGCCACCGACCCCGCCGAGAAGACTCCCTACGAGCCGTACTACAGCTATGACGAACCGCTGCGCCGCATCCCTAACCACCGTGTGCTGGCTATCGACCGCGGTGAGCGCGAGGGCAGGCTCCGCGTGCGCGTGAACGTCGACGGCGCTGCCGCCACGGCACGCCTCGGCAGCCGTTGGCCCCGCCGCCAGGGCGTCTTCGCGCCCGTCTTCGATGCCGCCATCGCCGACGGTTACAAGCGCCTCATGGCCCCCTCGCTGGAGCGCGAGGCCCGCGCCAAACTCACCGTTCGCGCCCAGACCGAGGCCATCAACGTCTTTGCCAAGAATCTCGAGGGGCTGCTCTCGGCACGCCCCGTGCGCGGCGCCCGCGTGCTCGCGCTCGATCCGGGCTACCGCACCGGCTGCAAGGTCGCCGTCATGGACGAGACCGGCAAGCTGCTCGACCACGGCGTGGTCTACCCCACCAAGCCACGTCACGACGTCGCCGGCACCAAGCGCGAGCTCGCCCGCCTCGTTAAGAAGGACGGCGTCAACACCATCGTCATCGGCAACGGCACTGCCAGCCGCGAGACCGAGGAAGTCGTCTCGGAATTCATCGCCGAGCAGGCGCCTGGGCTGCGATACACCATCGTTAACGAAGCCGGCGCGTCGGTGTACTCCGCCTCCGAGCTCGCCAGCCAGGAGTATCCCGATCTGGACGTCACCGTGCGTGGCGCCATGAGCCTGGGCCGCCGCCTACAGGACCCGCTGGCAGAGCTCGTCAAGATCCCGCCCCAGTCCATTGGCGTTGGGCAGTACCAGCACGACCTTGACCAGGCCGAGCTTTCGCGCACCCTGGGACACGTGGTGGAGGACGTCGTTAACCGCGTGGGCGTCGACGTCAACACCGCGAGTGCAAGCCTGCTGGGATACGTATCGGGCATTACGCCGAGCGTGGCCAAGAACATCGTGGCCTACCGCGAGGAAAACGGCGCCTTTACCGATCGCCGCCAGCTTAAGAAGGTCCCCAAGCTGGGGCCCAAGGCATATCTCAACGCCGCGGGCTTTTTGCGCATTAGCGGCGGCAAGAACCCACTCGACGCGACGAGCGTCCACCCCGAGAGCTACGAGGTGGCCACATCCGTCTTGGAGCGCGCAGGCGTTAAAGCCAGCGAGCTCAGCCGCGGCGGCGTACCCGACATCGAGCGCCGTCTGGGCAGCATCTCGACGCTGGCAAGCGACCTGGACTGCGGCACCCTCACGCTCATCGACATCGTCAACGAGCTCAAAAAGCCCGGCCGCGACCCGCGAGACGACACGCCCGAGGTGGTCTTTAGCCGCTCGGCGCTTTCCATCGACGACCTGGAGCCCGG
>CABSAN010000109.1 GCA_902475785.1 uncultured Collinsella sp. | reverse complement strand
CACGAGCGGGGGCTCCTGTCGTTTCCGTGCCCCTGGATTGGGTCATAGTGTCTGACTTATGCTCAACCAGCGGCGTCTCCGCGCTTGTCAAGAGCTTAGTCATTGGGGACGTTCTTAAATGACTAGTCATTGGGGACGTTCTTAAACGACTAGTCATTCAAGAACGTCCCCAACGACTAGTCTGGGCGGCGGCCGTGTGCTGCTGTCCGCGTGGCGGCGTATAATCGGCGGCAGATGACTTGGACGTTAGGAAACCATGACCGATAGCATGCAGCAGATGGCGCTTGACACGCTCGGGGCCTATTTTGGCTACACCTCGTTTCGCCCGGGGCAGGACCGCATGGTGGATGCGATCCTTGCCGGTCGCGATGCGCTGGGCGTTATGCCCACGGGCGCCGGCAAGTCCATTTGCTACCAGGTGCCCGCGCTCATGCTACCCGGGATCACCTTTGTGGTGAGCCCGCTGCTGTCGCTTATGGAGGACCAGACCCGTGCGTTGCTCGCGGCGGGTGCGCGAC
Source organism: uncultured Collinsella sp. (assembly GCA_902475785.1). Lineage (GTDB taxonomy): Bacteria > Actinomycetota > Coriobacteriia > Coriobacteriales > Coriobacteriaceae > Collinsella. Next base: position 1,474 of record CABSAN010000109.1, on the reverse strand, counting down.
CCAGCTATCTCAACTCCAGCCTTACTCCGGCCCAGCAAAACACCGTGCTCAAGCGGGCGCGCGAGGGCCGCTATCAGCTTATGTACGTGGCACCCGAGCGTCTGCTCGAGCCGCGCTTTTTAGCCTTTGCGCAGGAGGCCGCGGCGGACGGCGGCATTGGCGTGCCGCTCGTGGCCATTGACGAGGCCCACTGCGTGAGCCAATGGGGCCAGGATTTCCGCCCCGCCTACCTGCAGATTCGCGAGTTCATCGATTCCCTGCCGCAGCGCCCTATCGTGGCGGCCTTTACCGCTACGGCGACCGAGCGTGTGCGCGCGGACATTCAGCAGATGCTCGGCCTGCAAAATCCCGCGACGGTGGTGACGGGCTTCGATCGCAAGAACCTCTACTTTGGTTGCGAGGAGATGGGCGACAAGGCCAAGACAGCCTGGGTGCGCGACTACGTGATCGCGCATTCGGGCGAGAGCGGCATCGTGTATTGCTCGACCCGCAAGACGGTCGATGCGCTGGCAGGCGAGCTTGTCGAGGCACTGGGTCCCAGCGGCATTCGCGTTGGCCGCTACCATGCAGGCATGGGCAACGACGCCCGTCGCCAAAGCCAGCGCGCCTTTATCGACGACGATATTCAGGTGATGGTTGCCACCAACGCCTTTGGTATGGGCATCGACAAGCCCAACGTGCGCTACGTGATTCACAACAACGTGCCCGAGAGCATCGAGGCCTACTACCAGGAGGCGGGCCGTGCCGGCCGCGATGGCGACCCGGCCAGCTGCCACTTGCTGTGGAACGGCAACGATTTTCGCATGCGCCGCTTTCTGATCGATCGCGGCGATGCTGCCGATGAGGCGCTCGACGACGAGCAGCGCGCGTGGGCGCTCCAGAATCGATATCGTCTGCTCAGCCAGATGGAGGGCTACTGCAATACCACCGGCTGCCTGCGCGAATACATGCTGCGCTACTTTGGCGACGAGGCCGCGGCCGAGCATGCGGCAGCCGCCGCGGGCGGCACGGCAGACGACGCCGAGGGCTGCGGCAACTGCAGCAACTGTCTCACGCAGTTCGAGGTCGAGGACGTCACCGATATGGCCCGCGCCGCTGTGCGCTACGTGGCCGCGCGACCCATGCGCTTTGGCAAGTCGCTCATCGCCGATGTGCTCCACGGCGGCAACACCGAGCGCATTCGCCAGATGCATCTGGACGAGGACCGCGGCTACGGTGAGCTGTCGAGCGAATCGGTCGGGCGCATCAAGGACATCATCGGCCAACTGTGCGGCCGCGGTTATTTGGCCACCTCGCAGGGGCAGTACCCGGTCGTGGGGCTGGGCCCGCGTGCCACCGAGGTCGAGGACGAGGCGTTCGCCTTTACCGTTAAGCGTCGCGCGTCCAAGCGCAAAGCCTCGGCCCGCGCCCGCCGTGCGGTGGATCTGCTGCGCGAGGAGGCCGAGCTGGATCAGCGCCCGCGCGTGGGCGACGA
>CABSAN010000108.1 GCA_902475785.1 uncultured Collinsella sp. | reverse complement strand
TAATGGCGCCCGTATGCGCCGTGGTCGTTGCCGGCGGCAGCGGCCAGCGCTTTGGTAACCCCGGTGGCAAGCAGCTCGTCAATGTAGCGGGCCGTCCGCTCATGAGCTGGTCCATCCGCGCGTTCGATCGGAGCGACAAGGTCGGCCACATCGTGGTGGTGTGTCCTGCCGAGCGCCGTGCCGAGATGCGCCGCCTTGCCATCGACCCGTTTGACTATGACACGCCCATCAGCTTTGCCGATGCCGGCGATACCCGTCAGGATTCCACCCGTGCCGGCGTGCATGCGGTTCCGGCGGGTTTCGAATATGTCGCCATCCACGATGGCGCTCGTCCGCTCATTACGACCGAGGCCATCGACCACGCTATCGACGTGCTCATGGGTGACCGCTCGCTCGACGGTGTCGTGTGCGGTCAGCCCGCGATCGACACGCTCAAGATTGTCGATGGCGACAACATCGTCGAGACGCCGCCGCGCGAGCTCTATTGGGCCGCGCAGACGCCGCAGATCTTTAGCGTCGACGCGATGAAGCGTGCCCATGCCGCGGCGATTGCCGAGGGCTTTATCGGTACCGACGATTCATCGCTGGTCGAGCGCATGGGCGGGCGCGTCCGCTGTGTCCAGAGCCCGCGCGATAACCTTAAGGTGACGGTGCCCGAGGACCTGCGTCCCGTAACCGCGATTCTACTCGGTCGCATGGCCGAGGGAGAGGATCTTCCCCATGTTCAGTAACCTGCGCATTGGCCACGGCTACGACGTCCACCGTTTGGTGGAGGGGCGTCGATGTATCATCGGCGGGGTCGACATTCCCTACGAGCGCGGCCTGCTGGGCCACTCGGATGCCGATGTGCTCGCGCACGCCTTGGCCGATGCCATTCTGGGCGCCTGCCGCGGGGGAGATATCGGCAAGCTATTCCCCGACACCGATCCTGCTTACGAGGGTGCTGATTCGATGGTGCTGCTCGCCCGCGTGATGGACTATGCGCGCGAGCTGGGCTTTGAGTTTGTCGATGCCGACTGCACCATTGCCTGTCAGCAACCCAAGATCACCCCGCACCGCGATGCCATGCGCGCCAACCTTGCCCATGCCCTGGGCGTTGACGTCGAAAACGTGGGCGTCGCCGCCACCACGACCGAAAAGCTCGGTTGGGAAGGCCAGGGCGAGGGAATCGGCGCCTGGGCCGTCTGCCTGCTACAGAAAACCGTTAAGGAGTAACGAATGCGTATCTACAACAGCGCTACCCATAAAAAGGAAGAGTTCCAGCCCATCGAGTCCGGCAAGGTCCGCATGTACGTGTGCGGCCCCACGGTCTACGACAACATCCACATCGGCAATGCCCGCACGTTCATCAGCTTTGACGTGATTCGTCGCTGGCTCATCGCGAGCGGCTACGAGGTCACGTTCGCCCAGAACCTCACCGATGTCGACGACAAGATCATCAAGCGCGCCAACGAGCAGGGCCGTACGGCTGCCGAGGTCGCGACGGAGTTTTCCGACAAGTTCATCGGCGTCATGCGCGCCGCCAACGTGCTCGATCCCGATGTGCGCCCCCGCGCCACCAAGGAGATCGGCCCCATGATCGCCATGATCAAGACGCTTATCGAGCAGGGCCACGCTTACGCAGCCGATAACGGCGATGTGTACTTTGCCGTGCGCAGCGATCCCAACTATGGTCAGGTCTCGGGCCGCAACATCGACGACCTTATGGTTGGTGCGCGCATCGAGGAGAACGAGGACAAGAACGACCCGCTCGACTTTGCCCTGTGGAAGGCCGCCAAGCCCGGCGAGCCCAGCTGGCCGAGCCCCTGGGGCGAGGGCCGTCCCGGTTGGCACACCGAGTGCGCCGCCATGGTGCATCGCTACCTGGGTACCCCGATCGATATCCACGGCGGTGGCTCAGATCTTGCTTTCCCGCATCACGAGAACGAGTGCGCCCAGGCCACCTGCGCCTGGCACCAGGGCTTCTCCAACACCTGGATGCACACGGGCATGCTGCTGGT
>CABSAN010000107.1 GCA_902475785.1 uncultured Collinsella sp. | reverse complement strand
GTCTTTGGGGTCGAGTGCTTTGGACATGTAGTCTCCTATCGAATCAGGAACACTTTTTGAGGGGAGTATAGCGCAGCTGGGGGCGCCCAAAACACGCGGGGCAGGAAAACCAGAGGATTGATGTTAACGTACTCATAGGGTGTTATTTGCATAATCCTTACCTTTGGTGTGGGACGCATTTGCGAGCCGCTGACCATACTTTTCCAGCCGTTCGTGGAAATAGTTGGGACAAGCGCGATGTGCGTTAATATGTTTGAGTTGAGCGACATATAAATAAGCATGTAACGGAGTACATATGTCACCAAACAACGATTCCATCTTTACGCAGGAGCTTTCGCGCCGCACTGCCCTTAAGGCTCTTTTCGGCGCTGCTTCCGCGGCTGTTCTTTTTGGCCTGCCTGCTCGCGCCCATGCGGCTGAGGCCAGCCAAGAAACCACCGACAAACTGAATGCCGCCCAGGCCCAGCTCGACGAGGTCCAGGCCCAGCTCGACAGCATCGCTAATGAGTACGCGACGCTCGCCAACAAGAATGCCCAGACCCTCAGCGATATCGAGGGCGTACAGGGCCAGATTGACGAGACGCAGGCTCAGATCGACACCAAGAAGTCCGAGCTCAAAGAGAAGCGCAGCGACCTTTCCGATCGCGTTGCCGCCAGCTACAAGTCGGGCGGCACCAACATCCTGTCGTTGCTGCTCGCTTCTGGTTCGTTTGAGGAGCTCGTCGCCAACGCGCATTACGTCGAGAAGATCAACAAGAGCGACCGTGACGCCATCGAGGACATCCAGACCATCCAGAAAGAGCTCGATACACAGAAGTCCGAGCTCGAGTCGCAAAAAGCCGACTTGGAGAAGCTCAAGGACCAGCAGACTGCTCAGATGCAGGACATGCAGGCCAAGCAGCAGGAGGTCCAGACGGTTCTGAACGGCCTCTCCGACGATGTCAAGGAGCTCATGGCCCAGCGCGATTCCGAGATTCTTGCTGCCGCTCAGGCCGAGGAGGCTGCCAAGAAGGCTGCCGCTGCCGCGGCTGCCGCAAACAAGAACAATTCCTACTCGGGTGGTTCAAGCTCGGGTGGCGGCTCGTATGCCGGCGGCACCCCGCAGCAGAATGCCGGCTCGGGCAAGCAGCAGGCTGTCGTCAATGCATGCTACTCCACTCCTTCGCCTGGCCTGAACTGGTGCGCTGCCTGGGTCACCAACGTTTTCCGCAACGCCGGCGTGGGCTACTTTGGCGGCAACGCGTGCGACATGTTTAACGCCTGGTGCTACAGCTCCGATCGTTCGGCGCTGCAGGTGGGCATGATCGTGGCCGACTCGTCGCACAGTGGCACCGGTACGCCGGGCCTGCTGTACGGACACGTGGGCATCTATGTTGGCGGCGGCATCGTTATGAGCAACGAGGGCGCCATTACGTCTAAGTCGCTTGATGCGTTTATTCGGTTCTACGGTACTGGCTCTGGCGTGCGTTGGGGCTGGCTCGGCGGTATTGCGCTGTCGTAACGATAAGTTGGGCCGGGACAGTCCGAGAGGTATAAGGTTGCCTGCTCGGACAGTCCTGCTCGCACGGAGAGCACATTAAGTGCTCTCCGGCTCGTGCGGAACTCGCGATCAACCTTATGCCTCTCGGACTCTCCCGGCCCTCTCGGGTCCTGAGCGCGACACACCGGACTGGTTGTCTGAATTAAAGAAAGTGAAGGCCCCTTTCGGGGCCTTCTTTTTAGAGGAATTCGCCTACTCGGTGGACTTCGGGTTGTAGGTCTACGCCGAACTGCTCTTTGACTTTGGCTTGGATGTCGCGGATGAGTTCGTCGACGTCGGCGGCGGTGGCGTGGTTGGCGTTGACGATGAAGCCGCAGTGTTTTTCGCTCACCTGCGCGCCGCCGACAGCATGGCCGCGCAGACCGGCATCCATGATGAGCTTGCCGGCAAAGTAGCCCTCGGGGCGTTTGAAAGTGGAGCCGGCGCTCGGCATGTCGAGCGGCTGCTTGTCCTCGCGGCGCTGGCGGTAGTCGTCCATGTCGGCCTTGATCATCGCGGCGTTGCCCGGGGCGAG
>CABSAN010000106.1 GCA_902475785.1 uncultured Collinsella sp. | reverse complement strand
CCATTGCGCGGCCAAAGCTGCCGTCCTCGAGCACGACCTCGACCTCGACGGTGGGATTGCCGCGGCTGTCGAGCACCTCGCGACCGTAGACGTCCAAAATATCGCTCATGTTGTCTCCCTCTCACTTGGAAACGTAGTGGATGCAAGCGACCGGCTGACCGTGCACCGTCGGTGCGCCTCCGTAAGTTAGCCATGTCGCACTTTTTGCATTATGCCCTAAGTTAGCCTAGGGATACACTTGATTTTCGAAAAATTTAGCGGGAACGATGAGGCGTGTCGGCCCGTCGTTCCCGCAGTCTTACTCCTCCGCCTTTGCGGCATTCCACAGGTCGTTGAGGCCGTGGGTCGAAAGCTCGGCCAGACCCACGTTGGCGTCGGACGCCATCTGCTCCATCGCAGCCCAGCGGCGGCGGAACTTTGCTGTGCTGGCACGCAGGGCGCTCTCGGCGTCAATCCCCTCCTTGCGCGCGACGTTGACCAGGGCAAAGAGCAGGTCGCCAAACTCCATCTCGCGCTCGGGCGAGCCGGGAGCCTCGGCCTCAAACTCGGCACGCTCCTCGGCAACCTCGTCCCATACGTCCTGGACCGTCTCCCACTCAAAGCCCACGGCAGCCGCCTTGCGCGACACCTTCTGAGCCTGCATCAGCGCCGGCAGATGCGTGGGCACGCCGTCGAGCAGACCCTCGGGCGCGGCCTCGCCCGCCGCCACGGCCTTGTCCTTGGCAGCCCTCTCGGCAAGCTTGACCTCGTCCCAAATCTTGAGTACCTCGTCGGAGCTGTCGGCATCCACATCGCCAAACACGTGCGGATGACGGCGAATGAGCTTGGCGTCGATATCGCGCGCCACGTCGGCCAGCGTAAACTCGCCGGCGTCGGCAGCAATCTGCGCATGCAGCACGACCTGCATGAGCACGTCGCCCAGCTCCTCGCGTAGGTGAACCGCGTCGTCCGCCTCGATGCAGTCGAGCGCTTCGTAGGCCTCCTCGATCATGTTCTTGCCAATGCTGCGGTGCGTCTGCTCACGGTCCCACGGGCAGCCATCGGGCTGACGCAGACGCCAGACGGTCTGCACCAGATGCTGCAGCTCGGCCGACGCGTCGACCAGCGTGGACAGATCGCGCGAGCCCTCGGCATTTTGCTGAGCCATGTGCTGCGCCATGGTTATTCCTCCTCCAGGATCACGTGACGGAACGCGCCGCCCTCGTAGATGCCGTAGCTGTGCGTACCGTCCTTGGGAATGCTCACGCTGCCGGGGTTGAAGAGCCACAGGCCCGGGTGCGCGGCGCTCTCCTCGTTAACCTTGATGTGCGTGTGGCCGTAGACGAGCGCGGAGCCCTCGGGCAGCGCGGGCGCGTGGTCGACGCTGTTGTGCATGCCGGCGCCAAAGACATGGCCGTGCGTCAGGAACAGCTCGCGGCCGGTTTCGTCGAACAGCGTGGCGTAGTCGGCCATGACGGGAAAGTCGAGCACCATCTGGTCGACCTCGGCGTCACAGTTGCCGCGCACCGCGATGATGCGGTCGGCCAGGGCGTTGAGCAGCGGAATCACGCGCTTGGGGGCGTAATCGCGTGGCAAGTCGTTGCGCGGACCGTGGTAGAGCAGGTCGCCCAGCAGGACGATGCGGTCGGGGTTCTCGCGCTCGATGGCGACGCACAGGCGCTCGCTCCAGTATGCCGAGCCATGGATGTCGGAGGCGATGAGGTATTTCATGGGGAGATCCTTTCGAATGGGGTTGATATGGCTGGGCGCAGGATGTCGCCACCAGCCGCGTTATTCAAATCGCAGTGCCACGGCTTGTGCCGCCTGCATCACGCGCTGGAGCGGCACATTGTGCTCGCGGGCGAGACGGGCGCAGTCCTCGTACTCGGGCGCTGCACGCTCGCTGCCGTCGGGCAGGGTTGCCACCTTGACGGACACCTCGCCCCATAGCGTCGTTACGCGCTCAAAGCGGCGTGGCAGGCAAACGCGCTCCATGACCTGGCGACGAATGCCGTTGGTCGTGGTTTCCAAAAAGATAATCGTCTGCAGGCGCTCGATATCCTCGTGAGCACAGATTACCTGTAGCTGCCAACTGGGACGGCCCTTCTTGCAATAGAGGGGCAGCCAATGCACCTCGCGCGCACCCGCCTCGCGCAGGCGGTCGGCAGCGTAGGCGAGCACCTCGGGCGACGCGTCGTCGA
>CABSAN010000105.1 GCA_902475785.1 uncultured Collinsella sp. | reverse complement strand
CGGTGTCCCACGTCGCGCCGTCCTTGACCTCGACCGACACATGTACCGAGCGCGTACGACCGAGCGATTGCTCGACAGACATCTCGACCTTGGCGGCGTCTTTTCGCTGTTGTTCGACATGGCTCCAGACGTTTCCAATTACCGAGCATGCGATAACGCCGGCCATAAAGGCAATAAGGATGGGGCCGAGCGGCGAGCGACGTCCTGCATCTTCCTCGCGAGACAGATTGGGGCGACGTGTGGGTGCGGGCGCCTGAGCGCCCTGCGAGGGCACGTCGAGAATGCTGAAGGATGCCGTGCTGTCGGGATCGATGGTGTGACGCGGCTGTGGGGTCTTTGCCGGCGAGATGGACATGTCGGCTGGCTCGCCGAGCGTGGCCGTAGCGTCGGCCTTGGCCTCGTCTGCCTCGGCCTGGGCCCAAGCTTGTTCGAAGGTCAGGGGCTCGACGGGGTCGAGGGCGGCGTCCGAATCGGCGGCGACGTCGTTGCCGGTCTCGTCCTCGTCGCTCGACACGTCACGCGGCATGGACTCGTCCCGCTCCTCGTCCGGAGCCTCGCCCTCGCTATACCACCATTCAAAGTTATCGATATCCATACGGGGCGCCCCTTAGGCCTCGCAAATAAACACTTGTTAGCCTTATACCCGCAGACGGCGCCGGAGCTCGCCGACACAGACAGGAAAACCGTCACAACATTCGGCGCTTTTCCTCGTTTTCGAGATTTTCGCCGAATGTTGTGACGGCTTGGGCGACTGGCTGGCAGCGCAATGTGACAAAGGAGCTGCCCCTTTGTCACATTCTGCTAGAGTTGCAGGGATTGAATCCCGCCTATTCATGCGACATTGGAGTGACAACCTTGACCGCCGCAACCACGCCTAAAAGTAAGCCAACCGCCGCCGCGCTCTCCCCCGCGCGCACCAAGCTCTGCCTGGCGCTGCTCGTGCTGTTGGGATTCTCGCTCGGCTGCTCCGAGTTCGTGGTCATCGGTATCGAGAGCGACTTGGCAACGGAACTCGGCGTATCACTTGCCACTGCGGGCCAGCTCATCAGCGTGTTCGCGCTCGTCTACGCTATCGCTACGCCGGTGCTTGCGCTTGGCACGGGGCGGTTCCGCCGCTACCAGCTGCTCGTGTGCTACAGCATCGTCTTTGTGCTCGGCAATTTGGTTATGGCGCTAGCACCTAACTTCCAAGCGCTCTTTATCTCGCGCATTGTCCTGGGCTCCGTCTCGGGCGCACTGCTCGCCGTGGGTGTGACGTACATCCCCGAGCTACTGTCCCCGCAGCAAACCTCACTCGCCATCTCGGTCGTGTACGGTGCGTTTTCCGTGGCAATGGTCTTTGTCACTTCGATCGGCAAGTTTGTGGCCGACACGCTCGATTGGCACGTGGCCATGTACGGCACGCTGACCTTTGCCGTTCTGATCTGCGGAGCGCTCGTGGCGTTTATGCCGCGCGCTGGGCAAACCGACGAGCCTGCCACCTTCCGCGAGCAGGCGGGGCTGCTACGCGAGCCGAGCATCATCACCGGCATGCTCATCTTCTTGTTTGGCGTGGGCTCGGTCTATGTGTTCTACGGCTACGTGACGCCTTATCTGGAGCAGGTGTTGGGCATGGGCACCGTTCAGGCAAGCACCACGCTCATGGCCTACGGCGTGTTCTGCCTGATCTCGAACATCCTGGGCGGATGGATCGATGCGCGCTTTGGCATGAAGGCGCTGCTTGTGACGTTTGTGCTGCAGGCTGCGGCGTTACTCGGGCTGTTTGCTGTGGGCGGTACCATGCCGCTCGCGCTGGTCTTTGTTTTTAGCTTGGCGCTGCTCATGTACCTGTTCTCGGTGTCGTGCATCACGCACTTTATGGACGTGGCGCGCAGCCGCCATCCCAAGTCGATGGTACTCGCAAGTTCAGTTGAGCCCATGGCGTTTAACGTCGGCATTTCGTTTGGCACCGCAGTGGGCGGCGCCGTGGTAAGCAGCGTTGGCATTGCGTACGTGGGCGCGGTTGGTGCCGCGTTCTCGCTTGTAGCCTGGGCGCTCACACTGGTAACGATCAAGCTGGCTCGTTGAGAGCGTCGTCGTCAATCAGCACGGCCCCAGATGCAGGCATAGGGGCGAATATAGCCCAAGGTGGCGAGCAACCGGTGAAAACCGTCCCATACGAGTAGTGTTTATCCGCCTGCAAGCTCCGGCAGTGCAATTTCGTGTATTTCAGATACATGCTTTTCTACGATTTTGTGTATTCCAAGTACATGAAATCGTACTAAACTATGTATCTGAAGTACACGAAATTGGAAAGGCGGCCCCATGCGCAGATCAATCGAATCCGTTATCGAATCATGGGCGACAAAGGACGCGTCGCGCCC
>CABSAN010000104.1 GCA_902475785.1 uncultured Collinsella sp. | reverse complement strand
CGCTGCTGGAGCGCAAGCCGCTTTACGATGTGATTGAGCAAGACTTTCAGCAAAAGATACGCGTGGCTGAAGAGGAGTTCTATGCGAGCATAGCCCGTCCCACCGACGCCCACCTTTTGGGAATTGTCGAGGGCTCGCCTGTGCTCGATTTGGTCAGGACTACGTATAACGAGTCAAACGAGGTTGTGGAGTATACACTCTCGGTTGCTCGTGCCGATCAGTTTAAATACAAGGTTTACCACCAGCGTAGCAACTAGTGTCCGCATCGTTTCCATATGGTGATTCTTTGCATTTAACTGGTTACTACCAGATAACCAACTGAAGTGTATAATTGCACGTCAGAGGATTACTTCTAGAGAGAGGTATTAGAAATGTTCGAGAAGAGTGTCGAGGAGCTCACCGAGCTCGGCGCCCAGATCACCACGGCCGAGATTGCTCAGCAGCCCGAGCTTTGGCGTGATACGCTCAACATCTATCGCGAGAACAAGGAGGCCATCGAGGCCTTCCTGGCTGAGGCTCGCGCTATGGGCGAGGGCCGTCTGTCCGTTGTCTTCACCGGTGCCGGTACGTCCGACTACGTTGGCGATACCTGCGCCCCGTATCTGCGTCACGCTGGCAACACTGATCTCTACGACTTTAAGCCCATCGCCACGACCGACATCGTGAGCGCCCCGCGCGACTTCCTGCGCGCCGAGGATCCCACGCTCGTGGTTTCCTTTGCCCGCTCTGGCAACAGCCCCGAGAGCCTTGCCGCCGTTGCCGTTGCCAAGGAGCTCGTCCACAACGTCAAGTTCCTCAACATCACCTGCGCTCCCGAGGGCAAGCTCGCCGTCGAGTCCGCTGATGACCCCAATGCGCTGACGCTGCTCATCCCGCGCGCCAACGACAAGGGCTTTGCCATGACCGGTTCCTACACCTGCATGACCCTGCTCTCTTCCCTTATCTTTGACGATGCTTCCGACGAGCAGAAGGCCGAGTGGGTCGAGACCATCGCCAAGATGGGCGAGGAGGTTATCGCTCGCGAGTCCGAGGTCGCCGATTACCTGGCTGGCGACTTCAACCGCGTGACCTACTTGGGTTCTGGCTCCTTCGGTGGTCTTGCCCAGGAGAGCCAGCTCAAGATCCTCGAGCTCGCTCACGGTCTGGTCGCTACTTCCTACGACACCTCCATGGGCTATCGTCACGGACCCAAGTCCTTCGTCGACGACAAGACCCTCGTGTTCGTGTTCGTCAACAACGATGCCTACACCCGTCAGTACGATATCGACATCCTCAACGAGATCGGTGGCGACGAGATCGCTCAGCACACCGTTGCCGTTCAGCAGGATGGCGCTACCGTCTACGAGGGCGAGTCCTTCACCTTTAAGGGCTATGAGGCACTCCCCGAGGGCTACCTTGCCCTGCCGTTCGTGATGTTTGCCCAGGCCATCAGCCTGCTCAACTCCGTGCGCGTGGGCAACACGCCCGATACGCCGAGCCCCACCGGCACGGTCAACCGCGTGGTCAAGGGCGTGACGATTCACCCCTTCACCGCTTAATCGCGTCCCCCTGTAAGGGCGCCCGTCCGCTCATAACGGCGGGCGGGCGCTTTTTGTTTTACGTGAGCTGGGTATAAGCATCACCACAGTCAACTGCTTTAGAAGCAAGGAGTGCATATGAGCACGTACGCAATTAAGGCTGACAAGTTCTTCTTGCCGGCAGGTCCGCAACTGGGCGGCTATCTTATGGTCGAGGATGGCGTCTTTGGCGCCTGGCAGGCCGACGAGCCCTCTTGCGAGATTAAGGACTACACGGGATCGTGGATCGCACCGGGTATGGTCGATACTCACATCCATGGCTTCTACAACCACTCAACTACCGATAACGACCCCGAGGGTATCGATATCAGCTCGACCGAGCTCGCCCGTCGCGGTACTACCAGCTGGTTGCCCACGACGTTCACCGATGGCGTCGAGCAGATCAAGGATGCCTGCGCTGCTATCGCCAAGGCTGACGAGGGCCGCGGCCCCGACTTTTGCGGTGCTCGCATTCAGGGCATCTACCTGGAGGGCCCCTTCTTTACCATGAAGCACGTGGGCGCACAGAACCCCGCTTACCTGATCGACCCCTCCGAGGAGGTCTTCGACCAGTGGCAGGAGGCTGCCGGCGGACGTATCGTTAAGAGCGCCATGGCCGCCGAGCGCGATGGTGCCGCCGCCTATGCTGCCGCCCTGAACGCTAAGGGTGTCGTGACCAGCATCGGTCACTCCGACGCCACCTACGATGAGTGCATCGCCGCCATCAACGCCGGTGCCAGCTGCTTTACGCATACCTATAACGGCCAGCGCGGGCTGCATCACCGTGAGCCCGGTGTCGTGGGTGCTGCCATGTCCACGCCCGAGACCTACGCTGAGATCATCTGTGACGGCAAGCACGTAAACCCTGCCGCCATCAAGGCGCTGCTGCAGGCCAAGGGCTGGCAGCACACGGTGC
>CABSAN010000103.1 GCA_902475785.1 uncultured Collinsella sp. | reverse complement strand
TAGACCGTCTGCATGTGTATGCCAGCCCCTTACGCTCTGGTGCAAGTTTGTTTACTGTGGGGCATTCTCGCACGAAACGTTCAACCTATTTGCCCAGAGCGCATGTTGGTTTGGTGAGCGGCTCTAGTAGTCGGTGAAAGTGAGGGGGTTATTGGACTGCGACGAACTTCTTTGGCCTGCCGGCGTGGCGTTCTTGGGCGGCGTAGCGCTCGATGCTGTCTATCGTTATCATCCGACGGCCGTCGACGAGTTCAACATCGAGCTTTCCGGCTTTGACCAGCGCGGTAATCCGCGGAGCGGAGACTTTGAGGTCCAGCGCCGCGTCTTTAAATGTTCGGCACGCCGCTTCCCGAGCGTCCTCGTGGTCGATTTCGACTGAAAGGGCCACGACCTCGGCCGAGCGTTCGTACCCTGCCGGAGTCAAACCGTTGTTGAGGTCGTCGGCCAAAAACGCCATCAGCGCCTCGGTGGCATGGGCAATCGCTTCTTCGCGCGTATCGCCATCGGCAAAGGCGCCGGGAATCTGCGGGAAGCTGGCGCAGTAACCGTCGTCTTCTTTTATGAGAACGCAGTCATAGGTAAATCGCTGCCTCATTTTGCCTCCAACTACCATCCAGCTTGGCGACGAATACTTGCCCACGTGCCCTTCTTTGGTCGATCACCACCAGATCCGTTCACGGTGACAACACGGTCGCCAGAAACATACTTAGCATGACTACCGACTTGCGCGACCTTCACGAATCCATCGTGCTTGAGTAGGGCAATGATTTCCCGAAAGGTAGGAGGTTGCATGGGCCGACCTCTTTCAGCCGTCCTAATTATAAACTACTTTATAATTTTTGCTAACCAGTTAATAAATATTACTGGCGCTGTTTGGGCTCGGTGACGATGGCTCGGACGATGCGGGGGCGATCGGTGAGGTCGTGGACGATACGCACGTCCGAAAGGCCTGCCTGGCGACAGAGCTCGGCCGCAGCATCGAGGGCGCCCTCGTAGAGCTCGCAGGCAAACAGGCCACCGGCGCGCAACATGTAGGGTGCCGCGTTGAGCAGGCGGCGGAAGATATCGAGGCCGTCGGCACCGCCCTCGAGCGCCAGATCGGGCTCAAAGTCCTTGACCTCGTGCGGCAGCGAGCGCATGACATCGGTGGGAATGTAGGGCGGGTTGGAGACGAGTACGTCAAAGGTGCCCCACTCGTCGTGGGGAATGGAGCTCACCAGGTTGGTGAGGCTAAAGGCGACCTCGTCGGACGTGAGGCCAAGCGCATCGCGGTTTTTGGTAGCAAGGTCGATGGCGCGCGGCTCGATATCGGTAGCAGTGCAGGTGACGTGGCCGCGACGCTCCCAGGCAAGCGAGAGCGAGATGCAGCCCGTGCCGCAGCCGACCTCGAGAACGCGAGCAGTGCGGGGCTCGGCTGGGGCGGGCGCAGCAGCATCCTGAGCTGAAGCCGTCTCCTGGTCGGCACCCTCAATGGCGATGCCGTATTCGTCGAGCTGGGGTTCGGCGGCTTCCGCGGCTTCGGCTTCTGCTGCCTGCGCGGCTTCCTCGGCCTCGCGATCGGCTAGCTCCTCGGCATAGGCGCGGCTACCGAGCACGTCGCTACCCAGCGCAGCCTCATCGGCGGCCGTCAGGTTGGCGGCACGGCGCTCGGCGGTCGCGCGTTCGTCGGCCAGCGCCGCCTCGGCTTTGCGTGCCTGCTCGACCTCATCGTTCCAAGGCAGCTCCACGCGCTGGCGGGCGGCGGCCTCGGGGCTCAGCACCTCGGCATCCAGATAATTGAGGACTTCCTCGACGAGCATCTCGGTCTCGGGACGCGGAATGAGTACGCCGGGGGCGCACGCGACGTCGATCATGCGGAACTGCGTGCTGCCGGTGATGTACTGCAGCGGCTCGCCCTTCGCGCGTCGGACGACCGCCGCGTGCATGGTCTCGAGCTGCGCTGTGTCGAGCGTCTCGTCCATGCGCATATACAAGTCGATACGCGCCAGGCCCGTTGCCGCGCACAGCAGCCACTCGGCAGAAAGACGGGGATGCTCCTCACCGCGCTCGGCCAGGTACTCCTTGGTCCACTCGAGACAACGCTTGATGGTCCAAATCTCGTTTGCCATGGGGTCCTCCCCTCTTAAGCGCCAGGCGGCGCGCGAATGTCGGAGCAGATTGTACGCGAGGGTGGCACGCAGCAAGGGACGATTGGAAGCGATTATCGAGAATCAGCCCAGAATTTTGCTTGGAGCCTGCCTAGAGTGTTCATTCGTCGACGTCTAAATCTGCATCCGTCAAGCTTTTGGCAAGGTTGCCCCAAAACTGACCAATATCTAACCAAGAACTTGCCAAATCACTTGACGCGCGACGCATCAAAAATCGCCCCGCGACTTCTTGAACGATTTTTTGAGCAATATTTTCGATAGCGGATACATGCCGTCACTTGCTTTAATCAGGTAAGCAGCTCAAAGGCCATCACAGCTGATTGAATAACATCTCAAAGCAATGTGCCCAACCTAGTCATTGGGGACGTTCTTAAACGACTAGTCAAACAAGAACGTCCCCAATGACTAGTCAGCCAGATGCCCAGGGTAGTCTTTCTGGGACGTGTCTCTATAGTTTTGTCAAGCGCGTGCTTCGCGCCATTTCGGCATGAC
>CABSAN010000102.1 GCA_902475785.1 uncultured Collinsella sp. | reverse complement strand
ACGAGCTCGAGGGCTTCCACAAGAGCTGCCAGCACATCCGCGACAACATCGCCCAGCTCGACTGGTGGGACGCCGAGGCCTACGACGCAAAGTAGGCCGCTGGCTGCCGCAACCTTGCGAATCGAAGCACGATACTAAGCGGGCCGCGCCGGAAATCCCCGGCGCGGCCCGCTTTTTTGACTCACGCAGTGCCCTTGCGAATCGAAGGTGAATACTTTTCCGCGAAGTGAACGGGTAAAAATGAGCCCCCGAAGCATCGACACTTTTCAGACGCCGTTTCCTGCGGTTTTGCCGAGTTTTTCCTGCGGTTTTGCCGTCAAAAAGTGTGGATGCTTCGGGGGTCCAAAATAGGTCGTTCACTTCGCGGAAAAGTATTCACCTTCGTTTTCGCGCAGACACGAATCCGGCCGCCAAAACGCAAAACGGGGCCCGCGCGCAGCGCAGACCCCGTCAAAAAAGATAATTCCCGGTACCTAGTACTGCTCGATGCCCATGTAGCGACGAACCTCGGGGCTGTGGTCGAAGACCTTGCCGCGGGCGGCGCGCAGCTCGCAGCTCATGTTGTAGAAGAAGATCGGCTCCAGGAACGAACGCACGCTGGCAGGCACCTCGCCCACGCCGTACTCAAGCGCGTCGAGCACCATAATCGTATCGGTGTGCGTGTTGAGGAACGCAAGAGCGCGCTCCTCCATGGGGCGGCACTCGCCGGCACCAAGCTGCACAAAGTAGAACACGCCGGGCTCGGTGGCCTCGAACGGGCCGTGGAAGTACTCGCCGGAGTGGATGTAGCAGCAGTGCTGCCATTGCATCTCCATGAGCGAGCAGATCGCCATGGCGTAGGTCTGGCTAAAGTTGGGGCCGGAGCCCAGGATATAGAAGAACTTGTGCTGCTGGCAGAGCTCGGCAAAACGGGCGCCCAGCTCGGCGTTGACCTTCTCGCGGGCAGCGGGCAACAGGGCATCCATCTGCTTAAGACCGGCATACATGTCGGCAAGCGCCTCGTAACCCTCCTGCTGGTCGAGCAACTCGGCAGCCATCAGGGCGCCGATACCCTGAGGCACCTCGGCCTGCGGCACGCCCTCGCCCCAGGGGTAGACCCAGGTGGTCCACTTGCCGTTGTCGATCTTGGAGCCCTCGCAGTCGGTGAGGGCAACGACCTCGGCGCCGGCGGCCAGCGCCATCTCGCAGCCGTCGACGACCTCCTGCGTATTGCCGCTGTGGCTGCAGGCAATAACGAGCGACTTCGGCCCTAGGCTCTTGGGGGCCATCAGGCAAAACTCGCGTGCCGTGTAGACCGTCGAGGTAAACGTGGTGGCCTCGCGCTTGAGCAGCTCGTTGGCCGGCATCAGGTCGATCATCGAACCGCCACAAGCGATCCAAAAGACGTTCTCGACCTTGCCCTTGCGCTCGATGATTTCCTGAACCAGATCATGTGCGTTCATGCTGATGCTCCTCCTTGTGGGGCGGCTTTGAACGACGACAGCTCGTACCTGCTGTCGTTCTATGTTGTCCTATTTATAGCACGTGCAATAACGCCCGTGAAGTCATCTCGGCAAATTTGTTCTATGTTGTTCTATCTGTGGACGTTAGATGTCGAAGACATAGCGCGAGCCCACGATCTTTTGGCGGCCGAGCAGTAGAGGGCGCCCGCCGGCGTCGGTAAAGTAGGCCTCCATATAGAAGAGCGGCTCGCCGACCGGCACCTCCAGCAGCGGGGCCGTCTGAGCATCGGCAAGCGCAATCTCCACGGTGCAGGGGTCGGACTTGAGCGGCGCGCGACCCGAATGCTCGGCAACGAGCGCAAAGATTGAGTTATCGATGAGGTCCTTATCGGCCAGCGTCTGCAGGTAGGGATGGTCGGCCAGCACAAAGGCGTTGTTCTCGAGCATGACGGGCACGCCGTCAGCCGTGCGCACGCGCTCGACCACGATAAGCTCGCAGCCGGGCTCCACGCCAAAGAACGCCGCATCCTCGTGCGTCGCCGCGACCACCGTGCGCGACACCAGACGCGCACCCGGCACCATGTCGTTGGCAGCACAACCCTCAGTAAAGCTCTGGACGTCACCCTTCTGGCGAATCTTGCGCTTGAGCTTGGGAGCGCACACAAAGGTGCCCCTCCCCTGCTGGCGGTTGAGATACCCCGCGCGCGACAGCTCCTCGATGGCGCGGCGCACGGTAATGCGCCCCACGCCGTAGGACTTCGCAAGCTCCATCTCGGAAGGAATGCGCGAGCCGGCAGCGTACACGCCGCGCGCGATTTCGCCCTTTAGGTCGTCCATGACCTGCTGGTACAGCGGTATGGCGGACACGCCCGTGCGGTCGGTTTTATCGTCGGTTGCCATCGTTACGCTCCATCCCGCGCATGCTCGGACTCAAATTCTTCAATCGCCGCCATAAACTGCTCGCCAAAGGCGTCGGCCTTTTTCTCGCCAATGCCGTTGACCTGGATCAGCTCGTCGCGTGTCTGCGGGCGCAGGCGGCACAGGCCGCGCAGGGCCTTGTCGGAAAAGACCATGTACGGCGCCATCTCCAGCTCCGTCGAGATCTCCTTGCGGTGGGCACGCAGGCGCTCGAACAGCTCGGCGTCGTCGCCCACGCGCGGGCGCTGATCCAGCTCGGCCTCCTCGCGCAGCAGATCCA
>CABSAN010000101.1 GCA_902475785.1 uncultured Collinsella sp. | reverse complement strand
GCTTTAGAGTTACGCGGTTTTACCAAACCGCGTAACCAGCCGACGCTGCAAGCCCGCCAGAGCGGCAATCTGCCTTTCAGCTTCAGCGGCATGACCAGAAGGTCAATGCCGCCTCGCTTCAAGGCACCTTGCTCGCTTTGGCGGGCTTTCGCTGTCGTGGCCAAAACATCGGCGTGGTCATTGGGGACGTTCTTAAATGACTGCGGCAGATAGGGACGTTCCTTTTTTGCCGGCAGTTTGGGACACTCCTTACGGGGCACCCCCTCCACAGCGCCTATGCCAGCTTGTCGATTTGCCCAATCTCCCAAAGCGGAATATTGACGAGCGTGCCTTCGTCTCTATATGCCGCTAACGATGTTCTCACGCAGCGCTCGAGCTTGAACTTCTCGCAGGCAATCCTCAGGCTCTTTGCTTTGAGATTCTCTGCCGCCTTGACCTCGAGCGGAAGCACGGTCCCCGCATGGTCGACGGCAAAGTCAGTCTCTGCATTGCCGGAGGAGGATGACCAATACGCGGGAGTATTGCCTTGGAGCAAAAGCTCCTGTGCGACGTATTGCTCGGTCAGCGAGCCTTTGAACTCCGTAAAAACAGCGGGCCCGTTCAGAACAATGGCTGGCGTGAGGCCGGAGAGTGCTCCGAGGATGCCGGTGTCGATGCAGAACAGCTTGAAGCCCGAGAGATCCTCGTAGCTTGTGAGCGGTGCTCTTAGGGCGGAAACACGTGGTACCTTATGAACGATTCCATAGTCCATGAGCCACTGGAGGCTTTCCTCAAAATCGCGTGCGCGCGCCCCGGGACGAAGCGCGCCGTAGACGAACTTCTTGTTTTCCTTTGCGAGCTGGCCGGGAAGGGATTTCCAAACCAGTCTCATGCGCTCGACGATGCGGGCTGGCGCATGCTTGCCAAAATCGGATTCATAAGCTTCGATGATTTGCTGCTGAAGCCTGCGGGCCTCGATGAAATCGTGGGAGGCGGCGAAAGCGGAGACAACTTCTGGCATGCCACCGACAACGAGGTATTCCTTGAGCAGGCGCTCGAGCTTTTCGGAAACGTTCGCCAGCAGGTCCATGTCTGCGGCAAGGATGGCATCTGCGAGCGGATCGCCATCGACGGCACGAACGAACTCGACAAACCCCATGGGGCGCATGGTAAGCTGGTCGATCTTGCCGACGGGGAACGACTCGTTTTCGCGTCGGAGCGCGAGCCCCATATAGGAGCCGGCTGCCATGATATGGTATTCCGGCGCCAGCTCGTTGAAGTATTTGAGCGAGGTGATACCACGCGGTGCCTCTTGGATTTCGTCGAAGATGATGAGCGTGTCTGTCGGCGTTATGGTCTGGCCGCGCAGGAGCTCTATCTGGGAGATGATGCGTTTGGGGTCAAGGCTTCCGTCGAACAGCGAACGTGCGCCCGGTTCGAGCATAAAGTCAAAACGGATGACGTTTTGATACTGCTGGCCTGCGAATTCGTTGAGAAGCCAGGTTTTTCCCGTCTGGCGGGCCCCCTTAAGCAGGAGGGGCTTGCGGTTTGCCCTAGATTTCCAAGCGATGAGTTCGTCCATTAGCTGTCGCTGCATACTGCCCCCTAACGATCATGGTTAGTATAAGACCGTCTTGGTCTTTCCATCGAAAAATGTGGGAGTAAACCACGTTTTTCCATCGAATAATGTGGGAGGTAACCACGTTTTTCCATCGAATAATGTGGGGTTTAGGTCGGCACCTGGGGCGCTCCTTCTCTGCCGGCAGTTTGGAACACTCCTTGTTTTGGTGCAAATTAGCTACCCTTGCATCAGAAAACGGCGCCCGCCGGCGATGTTGCCGGCGGGCGCCGTTGTCGTGTAGGTGGCTATGTCGTGGGGGCTGCCGTTGAGCGTCCGGGTCTGTGCTCTACAGCGAGTCGATAAAGCGCTGCTGGGCGGCGCGGCCGGCTTCGTCCCACTTAAAGACGCCGGCGTTGTCGAGCACGTGGCCAAACACCACGCCGACCTCCTCGTGCAGGATATCGATGGCGTTGTCTGCCGTACGCTCGTCGGCGCGGCGAGCAAAGACGTCCTCGGCCCATGCGGCGTGGCTGCGGCAAAGGTCGTCGCCCTCGAGCGCGCCGGCGAGGTCGTAGCTGGCATCGGCCTTGGCTGCCAACAGGTGCTCGCGGACGGCGCCGAGCTCGGGAACCAGGCGTGGCGGCAAAATGGCCAGGCCCATGACCTCGATCAGGCCGATGTTCTCCTTCTTGATGTGGTGGTACTCGGCATGCGGGTGGAATACGCCCAGCGGATGCTCGTCGGTCGTGATATTGCAGCGAAGCGCCAGGTAGGCCTCGTAAATCTCGCCGCCGGCGTTGCCGCGGGAGTCCACGCGGCGAATGACGGGCGTCACGGTGTTGTGGGCCACGCCGTCGGCTGTGTACGCGATAACGCCCACAGACTCATCGGTCCACTCGCGCCAGGCGAGGATAATCTTCTCGGCAGCGTCGAGCAGCTGAGCGCGGTCATGCGAGCGCAGGCGCAACACCGAGAGCGGCCACTGCAGCACGGTACCGCTGACCTGGTCAAAACCGGGCACGCTAAACTGCGAGACCTCGGCGGCATGCATCATGGGGAACTCGTGCGCGCCGCCCTGGAAGTGGTCGTGCGACAGAATCGAGCCGCCCACGATGGGCAGGTCGGCGT
>CABSAN010000100.1 GCA_902475785.1 uncultured Collinsella sp. | reverse complement strand
GTCGCCCAGGCCGATGGTGTCGAACCAGAACACGTTGTTCAGAGCGTGGTGCAGACCGGTCGGGATGAGCAGGCGGTTGAGGAAGGCATAGATGCCAGCGCCGATGCCACCCATAGCAGCGATACCCTCGCCCAGAGCGACGAGCGCACCGAAGATGAGGGGCCAAGCGAAGAGCAGGACGACGGAAACGACGATGCAGATGACAGCGGTCATGATGGCGACGCAACGCTTGCCGGAGAAGAAGGCCAGCCAGTCGGGAAGACGGGTGTCCTTGAACTTGTTGTAGCAAGTGCCACCGATGATGGCGGACAGGATGCCGATGAAGGAGTTACCAGCGATCTTGGAGAACGCGATGCCCTCAGTCGTGGCAAGCCAAGCGGTCTGGGCGTCGGCGTCCATACCACGAATGGTGCCAACAACAGCGGGGTTCAGGAGCTGCTGGATCATCAGGAAGGCGACGAGGCCAGCGAGGCCAGCGGTGCCGTCGTGATCGTCGGCAAGGCCGACAGCAGCGCCGACTGCGAACAGCCAGGCCATGTTATCGATAAGAGCGCCGCCTGCCTTGATGAGCAGGAAGCCGGCGGTATAGGCAAAACCGGTAGTGTCACCGGCAGCACCCATGACTGCGGGAGCGAGCAGGTAGCCCACGCCCATAAGAATACCTGCGACGGGAAGCGCCGCGACGGGAAGCATCAGCGCTTTGCCGAGCTTCTGGAGGTACTTCATCATATGGTATCTCCTCCAACCTTTCTTTCGTTGTTACCAACGAGTCCCATGTCCGCGCCTTATGCATACCGGCTTCTCCGCTTGCCGGCATTGGTGCGCAAACTTAGACAACCCAGTCCCTTTTTCGGGTTGCTGGTATGTACGTTAGCACACACTCAATTCAAACGTCCACCACATTTCGTTCAAATTACTATATCGTTGCCAAACGGTTATTTTTGGCCCGTAAACAGTAATTTACGCAGGTAGACATGCTGCGTTTCTTTCATTACCAAACTAATTCTTAGCAATTTCCATTCGATTACGTCTCAAAATTGGTTACTACCAGATGAACAGTGGTACCACATTGTTACTACCAGTTTAGCCGAAATCGTTTTCACTTTATATGAATAAAGTGTCCCAAAATTTGCATACAACCACCCCCTCTCATCGCCCTCCCCACAGTGCAAAAAGCCCGCCAGAACGATGTGAACTGCGCCCCAAATCTTGGACGCCCTAAATAGCGACTAGGCCGCAAGGGCCTGATTCCGGTACTCCTCCGGGGTCAGGCCCTTCAATCTTACCTGCCTCCGGCTCGTGTTCCAGTGGACTATGTATTCCTCCAGGTCGCGTTTGAAATCCTCGAACGTCTTCCACTCGCGGCCCCTGTAGAACTCGTCCTTGACGTGGCCGAAGAGCTGCTCGGTGGCGGCATTGTCGATGCAGTTCGCCTTCCTGGACATGCTCTGGACGATGCCGGCGGCCTCGAGCCTGGATGTGTATGAGGCGTGCTGGTACTGCCAGCCCCGGTCCGAGTGCATGGTCGGGGCGACGCCCTCGGGGATCTTGGACAGCAGCTCGTCGAGCATCCTCACCTGCTGGGCCATGTCGGGCGTGGTCGATATGTCGCTCGCCACGATCTCCTTGGTGCAGAAGTCCAGCGTCGGGGCCCAGTAGGCCTTGCCGCCGGCCACCTTGAACTCGGTGACGTCCGTCCCCAGCTTCTGCCACGGGGCCCCGGCGTCGAAATCCCTCGCGATCACGTTCTCGAACGTTCTGCCGACGACGCCCTTGTACGAGTTGTACCTGTGGTAGGCCGTCTCGCGTCTGATGCCGCAGCGAATCCCCATCTCGCGCATCATCTTGAGCACGGTCTTGTTGGCTATCACGACCCCCTCTTCCGCCCTGAGGCACATCGCTATCTGCCGGTGCCCGCAGCCGTTGGCGGTGCGCGAGAAGATCTCGGCGGCCGCCTCCCGGAGCTCGGCGCGCGTGGGCCTCGGCGGGTGCGCGAGGGCGTAGTAGTAGGTCGACCGCTTGAGCTCGGCGCATGCGAGCAGGTGCCCGAGCGCGTGCCCCTCGGCGCGCAGGGCCGCGACCGCTTCGGCCTTCGCCCTGGTCAGAGCCCGTCCCTCTCGACCAGGGCGCGTAATTTTTTTAGGTAGGCCACCTCGGCCTCGAGCCTGCGGCACCGCTCCTCGAGCTCCTCCTCGCGGGTCCGCGGCCTCGCCCTGGAACCGCTCGGCCGGCCCTTGGGCCTCGGGCGCAGGGCCTCCGCGCCGCCCCGGCGGTATAGCGCGCACCACTTCTTGAGCGGCGACATCGACATTATGCCGAACGCCGCCATCGCCTCGGTCTTCGTCATGCCGCCGTCGACGACGGCGGAGGCGGCGGCGACCTTCTGCTCGTATGTGTACCTGCCCTGCTTTCCGTCCATGCGCAGCAGCACCTCGCTCCCGAATGCGCGGTATATCTCCTGCCATCTTCTCACGGCTTCCGCGGGAAGCGAAAGGGCAATCGCGGCAGATTTATACCCGTGTCCGAGCTCGAAGAGCCCTATGGCCGCCTTCCTGGCCTCGACATCATGCTTCACCCTCAAATCAACGCGCATAAAGAAAGCCTCCCATTTCTCATGTCCAAGAAATGGGAGGCAGTTCACCCTGTTGGGAAGCGAGCCTTTATAAGGGCGGTTAACGTACTAGGAAATTACTCCTCGTCGTTGTCCTTGGCCTCTTCGGCGTCGTCGGTGTCCACGAGCTGG
>CABSAN010000099.1 GCA_902475785.1 uncultured Collinsella sp. | reverse complement strand
AACCCTGCCGCCATCAAGGCGCTGCTGCAGGCCAAGGGCTGGCAGCACACGGTGCTCATCACCGACTGCCTGGGTTGCGGCGGCATGCCCGAGGGCAGCTACACCAGTGGTGGCATGGACGTTATCATGAAGGACAACCTGTGTTGGCTCGCCGACGGCAAGAGCATTGCCGGTTCGGTGCTCACGCTTGCCCAGGGCGTCAAGAACATCGTCGACTGGGGCATCGCTAGCGCCGATATCGCCATTCGCATGGCAACCGAGGTGCCGGCACGCTCTGCGCACATCGAGGATAAGTGCGGCAGCATCATGCCGGGTCGCGACGCCGACTTTGTCGTGTTCGACCATGAGCTCACCCTCGTCGAGACGTATGTTGGCGGCCAGAGCGTCGGCAACGCCTTTACCGAGTAACGATAGAAAAAGACGGCGGGCCCGAATCTGCTCGGACCCGCCGTATGGGTTAAACGCTCAAAAGCACCTTCACAGTTACAGCTTGTTAGCAATCTTCTTTGCCGTGCGCTTGACGCCGGCCACCAGGCCTCCTGCAGGATGCTCCTTCTCGTATGCTAGGCGCTTCTCGCGCTTGGCGTACTCTTCGACGATGATGTCGCCATACTCGTCTTCGATCTTGTCGAAGAAGTCGACGGCGCCCTTAATTTCCTCAGCGGTCGGGTGTCCCTTTTGGACACCGCCGGTGAGCTTGAACGGCCCCCACGTATCAAAGCCGGGGCAGCCGTAGACACCCATAAAGATGGCCTGCCTCATGCGGCAGATGCCATCGATATCCTTGCCGTACCACTTGTTTTTGCCACCGTAGGTCATAAGGCCAAACACCTTGTCCTGCGGCTGCAGCACGTTAGTGAGCACGCGTGCCATGTCCTTGTCGATCTCGGAGTAATAAATGCCCGTGGCGACGCCGATTAGATGGTATTCGTGCAGGTCGGGATACTCGTTTTTACCGAGCGTCTTTACATCGAGGGTATCGATCTCGGGGTGCGCCTCAACGATGGCGTCCACGAGCTTTTTCGTATTGCCGTGGTGGCGTGAGGCATAAAGGATGATGGTTCGCATAAGAAGGCCTTTCAGCTGTAATTGCATCAATGTCTGTATGGTACCCCGTTGTATGGTCGGGATACCGGACACATCGACGAGCGCGCGGGTTTGTCCTTTGACTAGGATTGAGGCGGGCGCTTGCATGAAAAAGCAGTTGTCCGAAAGGAAGGATAATGGAATACGCTCTTTCCAACGATTCGATTTCTATCAAGGTTTCCACGGCCGGCGGCTCGTTTACCTCGATTGAGGCTGACGGTCGTGAGTATTTGTGGCAGGGTGATCCCGCGGTGTGGTCCGGTCAGGCGCCGGTCTGCTTTCCGATTTGCGGAGGCTTGCGCGACAACAATGCCATGACGTTTGCCGGGCATCATGTGAAGCTCGCTCGCCACGGGTTTGCGCGCAAACAGGAGTGGAAGCTGCTGAGCCAGAGTGAGAACGAGCTGGCGATGTGCCTGGCTTCGGAGGATAACGCCGCGTTGCTGAGCGATTATCCGTATCCGTTTAAGCTTGTCGCCCGCTATACGCTCGAGGACGCCGCCGTGCGTGTCTCCTATGAGGTGACCAATGAAGGCACCGAGGACATGCCGTTCTTTATCGGTGGACATCCCGGCTTTAGGTGCCCGCTCGATGAGGGCGAGGTCTATACGGACTACGAGCTGCGCTTTGAGAAGGACGAGGCTGCGGAGCTCTGCACCGCCGTTCCATCGACTGGCTTGATTGATGTGGCAAACCGCTCCAAGAACCCCATGGTGGGGAAGACGTTGCCCCTGTCGCACGAGCTCTTCGATTTTGCGGAGACCATCTTTGACGTACTCGAGAGTCGTCAGGTCACGATTTCCAAAAAGGGCGAGGACAAGGGCGTTCGCCTGAGCTTCGAGGGCTTTCCGTACCTCATCGTGTGGAGTAAGCCCGAGGGCGATTTTGTGGCAGTTGAGCCCTGGGGCGGCCTTTCGACCTGCTCCGATGAGGATGACGTGCTTGAGCATAAGCGCGGCTGCCTTGTCGCCAAGCCCAAGGAGACCGTCGTTCGCTCGTTCACGATTGAAATTCTGTAATTCCGTTTTGTCGACTCGTATCGCGAGGCACTAGGAGCCTGCGAGATAAGGAGCTAAAAATGATCCTCACCGTTACGATGAACCCGTCTGTCGATACGCGCTATCAGCTCGATGAGCTCGTTATCGATGACGTCAACCGTGTGACGCCCGAAAAGACCGCCGGCGGCAAGGGCCTCAACGTGGCCCGTGTGCTGGGTCAGCTGGGCGACGACGTCGTGGCAACCGGTCTGCTCGGCGGCCACATGGGCGCTTACATGGCCGAGCTCATGGACGCCAACGGTATTAACAACGACTTTGTGCCCATCAAGGGCGAGACCCGCATCTGCCTCAATATCCTTCATGCCGGCAACCAGACCGAGCTGCTCGAGAGCGGTCCGACAATTGCCCCCGAGGAGCTCGATGCCTTTACCGCCAAGTTTACCGAGCTTGCGAGCAAGGCCGACGTCGTCACCATCTCGGGTTCGCTGCCCCGCGGTGTCGAGGCAGACTACTATGCCAAGATCACGGGCATTGCCGAGAACGCCGGCGCCAAGGTGCTGCTCGATACCTCGGGTGCTTCGCTCGAGGCCGCCCTTAAGTCCGAAATTAAGCCCGAGCTGGTCAAGCCTAACCTGACCGAGATCAACGGCCTTTTGGGTACGAGCTTTACCACCGACGATGTGGACGAGCTCCGCGCCGCGCTCGCCTCTGATGCCCGCTTCTCCGATATCCCCTGGGTCGTCGTGTCCATGGGCGCTGCCGGCTCCGTTGGCTTCCACAATGGCCGTGCGTTCCGCGCAAAGACGCCCGATATCCCTGCCGTTAACGCCACGGGCTCTGGTGACTCCACTATCGCTGGCTTCGCGCATGCCATTGCTGCTGGCGCGGACGACGAGACGGTGCTGCG
>CABSAN010000098.1 GCA_902475785.1 uncultured Collinsella sp. | reverse complement strand
ATTCATGAGCTTGTCGGCGACCGCACCATCAACCTTATGGAAGTCTGCGGCACGCACACCGTGAGCATCGGCCGCTATGGCTTTCGCTCCATTATGCCGGCCGGGCTCAAGCTGCTGAGCGGCCCGGGCTGTCCCGTCTGCGTTACCGCCAACCGCGACATCGACCACGCGATCGCGCTTTCCAACATGGACGGTGCCATCATCACCACCTTCGGCGACATGATGCGCGTGCCCGGATCGTCCACCTCGCTTGCCGCGCAAAAGGCGGCGGGGCGCGACATCCGCATCGTCTACTCTCCGCTCGACGCACTCGACATTGCCGAGCAAAATCCCGAACGCCCGGTCATCTTTATGGGCGTCGGATTTGAGACCACAACGCCCACCATTGCCGCCGCTATCCTGGAGGCCGACGCGCGCGGACTCCGGAACTTCTCGGTCTACTGTGCTCACAAGACCACGCCGCCGGCTCTGCGTGCGATCTCCAACGACCCCGAGACGACCATCGACGGCTTTATCCTGCCTGGTCACGTCGCTACCATCACAGGCCTGGCACCCTTTAGCTTTTTGGTCGACGAGTTCAATACCCCGGGCGTGGTCACGGGATTTGAGCCGGTCGATATCCTGCAGGGCATCTGCATGCTGGTCAAGATGATTGTCGAGCACAGGCCCGCAATCGACAACGCCTACCGTCGCGGCGTCAACGCAGACGGCAATCCCGTAGCGCGCCAGCTGGTCGAGCAGGTATTTGAGCCGTGCGACACCACATGGCGCGGGCTGGGACCGATTGCCAACTCGGGTCTTTCCATCCGACCCGAATTCGCGCGCTTTGATGCCGGCGCTCGCTTTGATGTGCCCGTTGAGGCGACGGTCGAGCCGCGCGGCTGCCGCTGCGGCGACGTGCTGCGCGGGGCCATCACGCCGAGCGACTGCCCGCTCTTTGGCCGCGCCTGCACGCCCGAACATCCCATCGGCCCCTGTATGGTGAGCTCCGAAGGCAGCTGCGCGGCGTACTACCGCTACCGCGACTATTAGGTTCCGCCGTTCGAACGAATGGCGGACCGATCGACGCTGCGCGCCATTCAGGCGAGCGATTTGCCTTTCAATCGTCGGCTGCGGGCAAAAGCCCAGCAGCCTCCTCTTTCAAGGCAACTCACTTCGTCTGAATGGCGCTCGCTGACTTTTACTTAACATCGATTCTGCCACACTCGGCTATTGCCGATTCCACCCACGATTGGAGTTTTCGATATGTCCCGTACTGCCACCGATAGCACTGTCCTGCTGGGCCACGGCTCCGGCGGCCAGATGATGAAGCGCATTATCGATGAGGTCTTTCTGGATGCCTTTGGGTCGCCCGAGCTGCTTGCGGGCAACGATGCCGGTGTCGCCGCGCTGCCCGCAAGCGGGCGAATCGCCATGTCGACCGACAGCTTTGTGGTAACGCCGCAGTTCTTCCCCGGCGGCAATATCGGCCGCCTCGCCGTATGCGGAACCGTCAACGACGTCGCGACCTCGGGCGCTAACGTGCGCTACCTCTCATGCGGCTTTATCCTCGAAGAGGGCTATCCCATGGACAAGCTGCGCCAGATTGTGCAGACCATGGCAGAAACGGCGCGCGAGGCGGGCGTGAAGATTATCACCGGCGACACCAAGGTGGTCGAGCGCGGCGGTGCCGACGGCGTCTACATCAATACCGCCGGCGTGGGCGAAGTGCCCGCGGGCGTAGCGCTCAGTGGTGCAAACTGCCAGCCCGGCGATGTCATCCTGGTATCGGGTACGCTAGGCGACCACGGCATCGCCATCATGAGCCAGCGCGAGGGCTTGGCGTTTTCGAGCAACATCGAAAGCGATGCTGCGCCGCTCAATCATCTGATTGCCGACGTGCTCGCCGCCGCCCCCGACACCCGCTGCTTCCGCGACCCCACGCGCGGCGGCCTCGCATCCACGCTCAACGAGTTTGCCCAGGCCAGCGGCGTTTCCATGGAGATCGACGAGGATGCCGTGCCCGTGCGCCCCGACGTGCAGGCCGCCTGTGAGATGCTCGGCTACGATGTGCTGCAGGTGGCAAACGAGGGCAAGATGGTCGCCGTGGTGCCGGCCGAGCAGGCCGATGCCGCGCTGGCGGCCATGCGCGCCGCCCGCTACGGCGAGAACGCCGCCGTCATCGGTCGCGTGCTGCCGCTTGCCGAGGGCGCTCGACCCGCCGTGCGCGTACGCACCGGCTGGGGATCGACCCGCATCCTCGACATGCTCGTAGGAGAGCAGCTGCCGAGAATTTGCTAGAGCGGAATCGCACGGCTGGCGCGATGTGACCTGATATCCCTGGAGATGTTCAGATTCCAAGCACGCCCAACGCATAAGCCCAGTATTATGAGGTGCGTTTTGAAACCCAATGACGGGAGCTTTCATGGCAGCAGCTTTTTCCCATGTGATCTTTGACCTGGACGGTACCATCCTCAACACGCTCGAGGACCTGGCGGCCGCCGGCAACCACACCTGCGAGGTGCACGGCTGGCCCACGTTTGCCGTGGACGAGTACCGCTACAAGGTGGGAAACGGCATGCTTAAGCTGGTCGAGCGCTTTATGCCCGCCGAGTACGCGGGCGACGGCCGTATGCTTGAGCAGACGCTTGCCGAGTTCAGGGCTTATTACGGCGAGCACAAGGAGGACCACACCTCACCCTACGCCGGCACGATTGAGATGCTCGACCGTCTGCGCGCAGCGGGCGTTCAACTTGCCGTGCTCACCAACAAGGACCATGTCTCGGCCGCTCCGCTTATCGAAAAATACTTTGGCCCCGATCGCTTTGCGCTGGTACAGGGCCGTGTGGACGCATTTCCGCCTAAGCCCGAAGCACCCGTCACGCTACACGTGATGAAAGAGCTGGGCGCCAACCCGGCGACCACGCTCTATGTGGGCGATTCGAATGTCGATGTTCTGACCGGTCACAACGCCGGCCTTAAGAGCGCGGGCGTCAGCTGGGGCTTCCGCGGCCG
>CABSAN010000097.1 GCA_902475785.1 uncultured Collinsella sp. | reverse complement strand
GCTTCGCCTCCTCGGGCGTCAGCGCCAAAGCGCGCTCGGTCTCCTCAAAGCCGTCGGCACCCGTCGAATGCAACACATAGAGGTTCTTGCGCGAAAGCAGCTCGTTTTTGAGCGAAACCACGCGCTCGTTGAGGTGCTGGGCGCCAAGTGAACCGCCAAAGACGAGCAGCAGCGTAGCGTCCTCGGGAACACCAAGTGCCTTGCGGCCGCGAGCGCGATTGCCCTCGATCACCGAGCGACGTACGGGGTTACCGGTCATGAGCACGTGGTCAGGGTCACCTTCGCGTTCAAAGACCGAACGCGCTGCCGGCACCGAGATGCACACGCGGGCGGCGTGGGAGTTCATCATCTTGTTGGCCAGGCCCGGAACAGAGTTCTGCTCATGCAGCAGATACGGAACGCCCGCGCCCTTGCACCACCCCAGCAGCGGAACCTCGACATAGGCACCAAAACCGATGGCGGCATCGGGCTTGCCGACCTTTGAGAAATGACTGGCGAGCGCACGCTTGGCCTTGTTGACACGCCACAGCGAGGTGAGCGCCGTCCAAGGGCGGGAGCGGTCGAAGCCCGTGACCGTAATGGGCACAAAATCAAACCCAGCGTCGGGGACCAGACGACCCTCGAGCTTGCGCGACTGGCCCACGAACACAACGTGGTGACCACGGTCACGCAGCTCTTCGGCCAAGGCGAGCGCGGGGTTGATGTGTCCTGCCGTGCCGCCGGCTGCAATAGCAACGGTCATTTTATCGGTCATGGTAGTCCCTTCGTACACGCGGTCCCTGGTCGTCGGTGCGCAGACGCGCCGACGGGTCCGAGTTCAAATCGATTCGATTATATCCGCCGCCCGCGTTGCGAGGGCTGGGGCGCTGCGGACGGCCTTGCGGAGCCGTTCGCGAGCGTGGACGAGCTGCCGGCTCGGATGCAGAACCATCCAGAACGGTAAAGCCGCTACGCGAAGGTCGTTCACCGCGCACATGGGCTACGCCGGCGGTGCTCTCGTCCATAACGGCAAAGCTCTCACGGCGACGGTCATACTCATCGCGGCGGGCGCTCTCGTACGAAACGCGCAGGATCAACCCGGCAAGCATAAGCGACACAATGATCGACGAACCGCCGTAGCTAATAAA
The DNA here is from genome assembly GCA_902475785.1 of uncultured Collinsella sp. Taxonomy (GTDB): domain Bacteria; phylum Actinomycetota; class Coriobacteriia; order Coriobacteriales; family Coriobacteriaceae; genus Collinsella. Next base: position 2,026 of record CABSAN010000097.1, on the reverse strand, counting down.
CGGCAACGGTTTGCCCGTCATGGGAAACACGTTGAGGATGCCCAGCGCGTTAATCAAAAACTGTACCGCGAGAATGACCGCGGAGCCAGACGCCATGAGCGCGCCCCGGCGATCGGTCGCCTGCTCGGCAATGCGAAACGCCGAGTAAATCAGCATCGCAAACACCAAGAAGAACAGCACGGTTCCGACAAAACCGACTTCCTCGCCAATGATGGCCAGGATGTAGTCGTTGTGCGCTTCGGGCAGATACGAGTACTTCATGGTTGAGTTGCCGATGCCGCGGCCGAACAGACCGCCCGAGGCAAAGGCCATGATGGCAAGCGTGGCCTGATAGCCGTCACCATACTCGTCGGCCCAAGGGTTCAAGGCAACCTGAATACGCACCATACGGTACGGCTCTGCGACAAGCGCAATCACGATCACGAGAATGCCGAAGATTAGCACGCCGATGATAAATCTGGGGTCGAGACCCGCAAACAACGCCATGCACATGAGGGTCAACAGGATGATCAGGACAGTACCGAAATCGGGCTGGATAAAGATCAGAAAGAGCGAAATGCCCAGGTAGATGCCCATCTTGCGAAGGAATTCGTTGATGTTGCCACCGGGCGAAAAGAAGCGATCAAGCATGATGGCCGAATACGCAATGGCAAATGGCTTTAAAAACTCGGAAGGCTGGAACTGAATGCCGGCGATGTTGAGCCAGCGCGTGGCGCCACGGCTGCCGCTGCCCACCAAGAACACCAAAAACAGTAGCCCTATCATGCCTATGAGGAAGATCCTGAGCACATCCTCCCCAAACCAGCTGTCCGGCAAAACGCGCACGATGGCAATCAGCGCCAGAACACCGACCACGGCAAACGCGGCCTGTCGACCCAGAAAAAACGTCGCCGAGCCATTCTCGTGCAGCGCCTCGACCGAAGACGCCGAGTACACCATCAGCAGGCCAAAGCATACCAAGGTAAACAAGCAGGTCATGAATATCAAACGGGGGCGCATGATACGGGCGGGAACGCCGGCAATATAGCGTTCGCTAAACGACTGCCCGCCGCGGCTGGAACGCGGTGCGGTGCGACGTGAGGAAGCACGGTCCGAGTCGGGCCTCCTCATACCTTGTCGGGGGCTCTCCTCTCTCACCGCAACCCCTATTCCATTTGCGATTTCGCTGTAGCGGCAAGCTGAGCCACGTAGTCCTTAAACACGCGGCCGCGCTCCTCATAGCCCGAGAACTCATCGAACGAAGAGCAGGCAGGAGAAAGTAAGATCACGTCACCACGGCTCGAAAGCGAACGGGCAACGTCCACGGCGTCGCGCAGGTCATCCGCCTGGGCGATATCCACATCGCCATCGACATCAGCCTCGTCCATAGCGGCGGTGAAGCGCTCGCGCGCATCGCCAAAGCAGACGACCGAGCGCACGTTGTCCATAACGACGCGCGCGAAGTCCGTGAGCGGCGTGCCCTTATCGTGGCCGCCGAGCAGCAAGATCACGTCGTCATCGGGAAATGCCGTCAGCGCCTTCTCGACCGCATCGGTGTTGGTCGCCTTGGAATCGTTGACGTAGCGCACGCCGTCAATCTCGCCACACGGCTCCACGCGGTGCTCGAGCGGCTGGAACGAGGCCAGACCGCGGCAGACACCATCGACATCGGCACCGACTGCCAAGGCAGCCGTGGCAGCGCACAGGGCATTGATAACATTGTGATGGCCCGAGATCTTGAGCTCGGATGTAGCGATGAGCGGGGTCTCGACGCCCTTCAGGCGCACGACCATCTTGCCGTCGCGCACAAAGGCGGCATCCTCGCCCTCAGGCTCGTCAAAGGCAACCTTGCAGATGCGACGACCCGGCGTGTAGATGTACTCATCGAACTCGTGAATGCCGGCGTCTTCGACGTCGACAACCGCCAGATCGTCATCGACCATATTGTCAAACAGTTTGATCTTGGCAAGCGCGTAGTTCTTATGGCTCTTATGCCAGCCCAGGTGGTCGGGCGTGATGTTGAGCAGCACCGCCACGCGAGGATGAA
>CABSAN010000096.1 GCA_902475785.1 uncultured Collinsella sp. | reverse complement strand
CGACGCGCTTGTTGTCAAAGCGCACCGTGGTCAGGCGACGGTCGGGCACGATATCACCCAGACTATCGTCAACACCCACCACGCTCACGTCCTGGGGCACGCACTTCCCGCGCGACTCGAGCCCACGGATACAGCCATATGCCATGGCATCGTTGGAGGCATAAATGGCCGTGCAGGTCGGATCATCCGCAAGCACCTGGCCGGCAGCATATCCACTCTGCGCCGTCCAGTCGCCACGGACGAGCTGCGGTGGCTCAATGCCATGCGCACGCAATGTCTCGCGCCAGCCTTCCTCGCGCCGCATGCCCGAAAGCGAGCGCTCGGGACATGAGATAAAGTGCACAGTCTTGTGCCCCCGCCCCAGCAAGTACTCGACAACTTGACGCGAGCAATCGAACTGGTCGTTATCGACCGTTGAACAGAGCGGGTGCTCCAGCATGGTAACGAGCACCGTCTGCATACCGGGCAGCGGCTCAAAAGTGCCAAAGTCTGCCGGCATGCGGTTCATGATCACGACCATGCCATCCACCGGCAGCGCGCTCATGCGTGACGATGCGCTCTCGAGGGTATACGGATGCCCGTCTACTTTAGTGAGGGTGATGGCATAGCCATGTTTGTCGGCCGCTGCGGCAAAGCCCTCCATACGGTCGAGATTGCCGGTGCCGGTAATGTTGAACATGGCGACGCCGACGGTCTTAAACTTACCGCGGCGCAGCGATCGACCGGCAAAATTGGGGCGATACCCCAGCTCGCGCATGGCGGCACGCACGCGTTCCTTGGTCTCGGGGCGCACGCTGGGCGAATCGTGCACCGTACGCGAGACCGTCTGCTCCGAGACGCCCGCGAGGCGCGCTACGTCTTTGACGGATACCGATTTTTTAACAGCGGCCATAGGTCGATCTTTCTATGTCAACGATGCCATTGGTGGCACCTTGCGCAGTCATTTTTAACGCCTTCAAGTATATCCAACGCCTCCCCCACCATACGCTCACCACCCAAAACCTACCGTTCACCGACATTTTTGCTTCCCCGAACGGCTTTTGTCGATCAAATGTTAACGTTGCCATTATGCAAACACAGAGCCACCGGGCGGCTCAAACGTTTACGCGTAAGGAATCGACGGTTCGCAGGCACGGGAACCACCGGTTCGTTTCTTTTTTTGTGTCACAAAATGGCAACGTCAACATTTTGGCAACCGAATGTCAAAAGCTACCATCGTTGCTAACCCACCGACTCTTAGGAGCTTTGCATGGAGCAACTCATCGCCATCATCGAAAAGGGCCAGCCCTTTTTCAACGCGATCGCCCGCAACAAGTACCTCAAGGCGATCCGCGACGGCTTTATCTCCGTCATCCCCATCATCATCTTCTCGTCCATCTTCTGCCTGGTAGCCTCGGTCCCCAACATCTGGGGTTTCTACTGGCCCGATGACATCAACAACGCCCTGTGGAAGTGCTACAACTACTCCATGGGCATCCTGGCCATCGCCTGTGCCGCCACCACGGCCAAGCACTTCGCCGACGCTCAGAACCGCGACCTGCCCAAGAACAACCAGATCAACTTTATCTCGTGCATGTGCGCGGCCATCATCGGCTTTCTGCTCCTTTCGAGCGACACCATCGCCACGGACGCCGCCAGCGGCTTTAACACCACCTACCTTGGTTCCAAGGGCCTGCTGACCGCCTTTATCGCTGCGTTTGTGACCGGCATCATCTACAAGTTCTTCATTAAGCGCAACATCACCGTCAAGATGCCCGAGCAGGTTCCGCCCAACATCTCGCAGACCTTCAAGGACATCATCCCCTTCTCCGTCTGCATCACCGTCTTTTGGGTTTTTGACATCGTCTTCCGCGCTGCCTTTGGCTTCTGCTTTGCCCAGGGCGTCATCCAGGTGTTCCAGCCCCTGTTCACCGCTGCCGACGGCTATATCGGCCTCGCTGTGATTTACGGCGCCATGAGCCTCTTCTGGTTCGTCGGCGTCCACGGCCCCTCGATCGTCGAGCCCGCCATCGCCGCCGCCCTTGTTGCAAACATGACCGACAACCTGGCCGCATTCCAGGCTGGCCAGCACGCTTCCGCTGTCCTGACCCAGGGTGCCCAGTACTTCGTCGTCTGCATGGGCGGCACCGGCGCCACGCTCGTCCTGGTCTTTATGTTCTGCTTCCTGGCCAAGTCCCAGGAGATGCGCGCCGTCGGTAAGGCCGCCATCGTCCCGGTCTGCTTTGCCGTCAACGAGCCGCTGCTGTTCGCCGCACCCATCGTGCTCAACCCCGTCTTCTTTGTCCCGTTTGTCTTTGCCCCGATCGCCAACATCTGGATCCTCAAGATCTTTATCGACTTCTTGGGCATGAACGGCTTTATGTACACCCTGCCTTGGACTGTCCCCGGCCCCATCGGCACCATCATGGGCCTGGGCTTCCAGCCGCTCGCCTTTGTGATGCTCGCCCTTATCCTGGTCGTCGACTTCGTTCTGTACTACCCGTTCTTCCGTGCCTATGACGCCCAGAAGTGCGCCGAGGAGGCCGAGATTTCCGAGGAGGAGCTCGCCGCCAAGAACGCCGAGAAGGCTGCCAAGCTCAACGACGCCTTCCAGGGCAAGGCTGACGCCAAGAGCGTTGCCGCCGGCGCTGCTGCCGAGGCCGTGAAGGCCGACACCCCCGCCGCCTCCGCAGCACCCGCCACTGAGGCAACGACCGCCAGTGACCTCAACGGCAAGCGCGTGCTCGTGCTCTGCCAGGGTGGCGGAACCTCGGGCCTGCTCGCCAACGCGCTGGCCAAGGCCGCCAAGGAGCGCGGCATCAATCTTGAGACCGCTGCCGAGGCCTATGGCAACCACGTGGACATGCTCCCCGACTTCGATCTGGTCGTCCTGGCCCCGCAGGCCGCCAGCTACCTGGCCGACCTGCAGAAGGACTGCGAGCGCGTGGGCAACAAGTGCGTCGCCTGCCGCGGTAAGCAGTACATCGAGCTTTCCCAGAACGGCGATAAGTCTCTCGCCTTCGTAAGCGAGCAACTCTCGAAGTAAGTAACGCTCAGGGCCAGCCGACCATCCAAGACCGGCTGGCCCTTCGATTTAGACGATTGGATCATCATGTCCGTTAACCCCGCTAGCGTCACCAACCCGCCCGCGCAGTTTCCCGAGGACTTTGTCTTTGGCGGCGCCACTGCTGCCTACCAGGTAGAGGGCGAGACCCGCACCCACGGTAAGGGCAAGGTTGCCTGGGACGACTTCTTGGAGGCCCAGGGGCGCTTCTCCCCCGATCCCGCTTCGGACTTCTACAACCAGTACCCCGTCGACTTGGAGCTGTGCGAGGAGTTCGGCATCAACGGCATTCGCCTCTCCATCGCCTGGAGCCGCATCTTTCCCAACGGCACCGGTGAGATTAACCCCGAGGGCGTCCAGTTCTACCACGACCTCTTCGCCGAGTGCCACAAGCACCACGTTGAGCCGTTTGTCACGCTGCATCACTTCGACACGCCGCTTGCCCTCTTTGAGAAGGGCGACTTCCTCAACCGCGAGACCATCGATGCCTTTGTGGACTTTGCCACCTTCTGCTTTAAGGAGTACGCCGACCAGGTGACCT
>CABSAN010000095.1 GCA_902475785.1 uncultured Collinsella sp. | reverse complement strand
GATACGTTTGGCGTCGAGCTTCCCGAGCCCAAGGTCGAGCTGCCGCTGGGTCTGCTGGGCGTTGCCGCCGGCCTGGTCGCCTACACGGGCGACGACGTGGACGAGGCCGCTGCCAAGATTCTCGAGGCCCGCGCCGAGGCCCGTGCCGCCAAGAACTGGGATCTGGCCGACGCCATCCGCGACCAGCTCAAGGACCTCGGGCTGACGATCGAGGATACCGCCGCGGGCACTCGTATTAAGAGTCTCTAGTATTTGTCGACCGTTCGAGGTGCGGCAGATTGCCTTGAAAGAGGAGGGCATAGACCTGGTGGTCATGCCCGACGATTGAAAGGCAATGTGCCGTGGCTCGGACGGTCGATTCTTGTTCGTTATCTATTTAAGGAGGCCGTTTTATGGCCGACAATCGCAAACGTGCGCCTCGTGGCGGCAAGCAGGCTGCTTCTGGCTCGCGTCCGATTCGCCGCAACGACCGCGCTGCCGCTCCCAAGGGCCAGCGCGATCGCGCCCAGGCCGCACGTCCGCAGCGCGATCGCAACCGCGACAACGTTCAGGTTCCCAAGGGCGAGTTTATCGAAGGCCGCCGTGCCGCCGCCGAGGCGCTGCGTACCGGCTTTCCCGTCAAGTGCGCGCTCATCGCCGAGGGCGGGGAGCGCGATGCTGCTTTGTCTCGTCTGGTCGATGACCTCAATACCGCGGGCGTCCGCATTAAATATGTGCCGCGCGCGCAGCTCGATGCGCTGTCGAGCCATGGCGCTCACCAGGGCATTGCGCTCGAGGTGGGTAATTTCCCCTATGCGGACGTCGCCGACATCCTCGACCGCGCGGGCGATGGCCCGGCGCTCGTCGTCGTGCTCGACCATGTGACCGACGATGGCAACTTTGGCGCCATCGTGCGCTCTGCCGAGGTCGTGGGCGCGGCCGGTGTCATCATCGCCAATAAGCGTGCCGCTGGCGTAACCGTCGGCAGCTACAAGACTTCCGCCGGTGCTGTCATGCACCTGCCCATCGCGCAGGTTCCCAACATTGCCCGTGCGCTTGACGACCTCAAGGCTGCCGGCTTTTGGGTGGGCGGCGCTTCCGAGCATGCCGAGGGCAGCTGCTGGGATGCTCCCTTCGAGGGCCGTGTGGCGCTCGTCATGGGCTCCGAGGGCGACGGCATCTCGCGCCTGGTGCTCGAGAAATGCGACTTTTTGACCAAGCTTCCCCAGCGCGGCATGACCGAGAGCCTCAACGTGGCCCAGGCAACGACGGCGCTGTGCTTTGAGTGGCTGCGCCGCAATGCCGGCGAGCTCATGGGGGAGGAGTAGCGCATGTCCAAGAAGAACCGTGCCAAGTCCAAGGCCAAGCGCTTTGGCGAGGGCTCGGCCAAGCCGATTGTATCGGCCGCGACCTACGGCGTGGGCGGCAATGCGTTTGCGCAGGCTATCGCCGACCCAGTCTCGACGGTGCACTCCAACAAGCCCGAGCTGCTGGTGGTCGACGGTTACAACGTGATCCACTGCACGCCGCGCTACGAAAAACTCGTGTACGACCATTCCGACGATCCGTATTCCAGCGACGTCCACGATATGGCGCGCACCGCCCTCATCAACGACGTCGCCGCCTTTGCCCAGGGCCGCTACGAGGCTGTGATCGTGTTCGACGGTGCGGGAAACATCTCCAGCGAGCGCCCCAACCTGCCTGCCCGCGGCGTGCGCATCGAGTTTTCGCCGACGGGCGTCTCTGCCGATACCGTGGTGCAGAAGCTCTGCATCGAGGCACGCGAGGAAGGCCGCGCGTGCTCCGTGGTATCGAGCGACGGTACGATCCAGGCCGTTGTCATGGGCAAGGGCGTTACGCGCATCTCGAGCCGCATGCTGGTGGACGAGATCAAACAGATCGATAACGACGTTCACGAGGCAGAGGAAGCTCCGCAGATCAAGATGACCCTAGGCAGCCGCCTGAGCCCCGATGCCCTGGCAAAGCTCAAAGCCCTCCGCGGGAGGTAGGGGAGTTGGCGGGGCAATGCTGCCTCGCTAACTCCATTCAGCGATGTTGATCATTCTTTCGAGGCGCCACGTAAGCGCCTCTTTTAGATAAGGCAGTCTCGCTGCTAGGGCATCGTTTTTTGACAGAATCTCGATCGCCTCGTCGACAAAGCCCTCGAGTTTGTCGCCGTCAAACCAGCCCATGTCCTCGACGAGCAACATTTGTTTGGCGGGACTTGAATGAAATTGTGCGCTGGTAAAACTGTGCTCTCCCGCCCTAAGCTCCTCTAGCGATATGTTGCACCAGAGTGATGAGCCCGAATCGAAGATGGGGGCAGGTCTGCAGGCTTGCGTGTTGACGTTTCGCACAAGGCCAAAGTTACGCCAATGGCGGTCATAGTTGGCGATGATGTCGTCGCATACGATCATGCGGTCAAGGGCATCCTTGACGCCTGCCACCCCGAGCTCCTCGCAGTTTGCTACATATCGCTCGTAGTCGGTTAGCCGTTCATCTGCGTTCGCGTATTGGTTTACATAGAACGCAGGGACATACTCTTCTTCATCAGTTAAGAAGACATCGCATATGCTCAGGGCGGAAGTGCCCGTGCCCTCGAGCGAGTAAGGCACATAATCGCAGGCGTTTAGGATGCGACGGTGGAGCGCGGTCGCCACCAGCTCGTTATAAGGTTCCTGGTTCAGGTGCGCTCCTGCCTTATGCAGAATTCGACGCCCGCCCTCGCATGTCCAGTACTTTTGAAGATTGCCGTCCGACGTGTTATCGGGCTTTGCGGCAGCCGCTTTTCCCTCTGGGGCAAAGGGCGCAATGGACAGTGAGACGTCATCAAAGGCGTTATTGAAGAAGTTAATATCCTCCCAGGCGAGACCGGAATCTTGGGGTCTAATCCAATACTGGTCGGATAGGGAGAGGCCGAGATTTCGCTGGATGAGTTCGTCGGGAACATCGACTGCTGCTTCTGCCAACAGGGATGCAAGCCCAATGCGCGCGAGCGGGATACCGCGGCCTCGCCACCAAATGCGGAAAGAGTCGAGCGACACGGGACTATTGGGGCCAAGTACTCCAATAGGGGCGTGGGTGTAATCGATGTCGGCACCGATGTGGGTAAAGTCTTTTCGCGATGCGCTATAGACCAGCTGGGTGACTTCGTGCGTGCGGTTCATGAGGGTAAACGTAATCTCGCTTTTTCCATGGCCTCGACGGGGGCGTCCCCCCGTTTTGGTCACGGAGCGGAGCCGTGCGTTGACGCTGTCTTTGTCGATGAGCCATACACCAGAAGCCTTGCGTGCCTCAAGTGCTCCGTTTTTTATGAGCTCCTGCACCCTACGCGGAGTGATGCCGAGCAGCTCGGCGGCTTCCTTGGTAGTAAGCATCGCGAAACCCTTCGCCAGAACGAATAGTTTTATCTATTCCATTGTAATTAAAACTATTCGTTCTGGCGAATAGTTTTGAGATGTGGTCGGGTGAAGGGCCTGTTGCGCCTCGTCCGCAATTCCTTTATTCTTAATTAGCTTCGCGCGAAAGCGCCAAGTGTGCCAGTGTGGCGCAACGGTAGCGCAACTGATTTGTAATCAGTGGGTTGCAGGTTCGATTCCTGTCACTGGCTCCATGA
>CABSAN010000094.1 GCA_902475785.1 uncultured Collinsella sp. | reverse complement strand
TATAGCCGTGCAACGGAAAAGAGCCGCCCTTTCGGACGACTCAAACTGTAATGGGGCTGAATTGACTGATTTTGCCGAAGTCAAAATCAGTCAATTCAGCCCCGTCCCAGGAAAACCCGTAAGGCAGGGCAACAACCCAAAAAAAGTCCTTGCATCAAAGAAAGACTTCCCCTATAGTACTACCTCGTCACGGGGGCGTAGCTCAGCTGGGAGAGCGCTTGACTGGCAGTCAAGAGGTCAGGGGTTCGATCCCCCTCGTCTCCACCATCGTGAATGTAAAGGCCTTCGGAATTCCGAAGGCCTTTTTTCATGCGAAAACACCGCGCGCCATAAACCCCATCCACACCATCAAAAAGTTGCACAATTTATTTCCCATGTCTGTACATAGTTTGTTATCCAAACGCAATTACCAATGCAGCTCGCTACTCCAGTTGGGCTTCAGGAACGCTCCCAATTATTGCCAGCACCCCAATAACCTGCGTCAACGTGAACAACATCCCAAAACAACCCCCTTAAGCACGCTAAATGAACGAAATGTTGTCCAATGCAGCCCAAATCAGTTTCGCTAACAGCTTGTGCTAGGATACCTAACGTTACATGAGTTCAACTGTGCTCGCGGCTCCAGCCAGTCGCAAAGCGCAGGGTCGATCAGCATCCGGCCGTAACGGCGGTGCCAGAAACACCATGAGCTCCAATAAAGATGTCATGCGACGTTTATTTATTTGTAATGAGTTATATCTCAAATACAAATAATTATTAGATTGCATGCGAATACGTAGCAGTCCATCAGCTGTTTGCGTGCGGTCCAGTTTTGAAATTACTTGACCGGCTCGCACGCAGTCAGCTGAGGTTGCAGGCATTCTTGCGATACGTGCTTGTGATCTCAGCGCTGCTTTTATACATACCGTTCACGGTGGGGCAGAGCCACGTGCTTGTCTAACTGGGCTCAGGGTTTGAATATGGAGCGCCTTCGCGCACAAGCGCCCTGGCGAAGCCATACCCAAACCCCGTGAGCCACACGTAAGACAGCAAGGGGGTGGTGCTCGTGTGGTATGTGATCCAGGTCATTAACGGTCGCGAAGACGTAATGCGCGAGCGCATCGAGCGCGTGGTGCCGGCGAGTGCCATGCAAGAGCTCTTTTATCCCCAATATCAAACCGAGATTAAGATACACGGCGAATGGGTCAATACGACCAAGCCACTCTTTCCCGGTTACCTTATCTGCGACACGGTAGATCCCCGCACCGTGCAACAGTATCTGCTGCGCATGGACGACTTTGCCCGGGTGTTATCCCAGGACGGTCAGTTTGTGCCGCTGGCAAAAGAAGAGGTTCAGCTTATTGGCGGCTTTACGCATAGGGGAGACCGCGTAGTGCCCATGAGCGAGGCCTTAAAGGATGGCGACCAGGTCGTAGTTACGGCAGGTCCGCTGCTGGGCCACGAAGGCCTTGTCAAAACCATTAACAGACGTAAGAGCACTGCTTATTTGGAGCTCGATCTATGTGGCCGACGCGTAACCACCCGTGTCGGTCTCGCTGTCCTTACAAACGAGCAGCGTGCCATTCGCAGCCTCAAAAGGGCGATCGCCTAGCTGCTGGCGATTGTCGCATAGAACAGGGAGGGCCTTCGGGTCTGGGACGTAATGTTGGAAGAGAACGTGTCGGATAAAACTCAATATGCAACGGATACGCCCGCGGGAGTGGCGCTCATCGCTCAGGCCATGGACCGGCGTGAAGGCGCCGGTCGCTACAAGGCCATGCAATCCATCATGGACTGGGACCGCTCGCGCCTGGCCTACCGTGCCGTGAAACGCGCGTTCGACATCGTGTTTAGCGGCTGCGTGTTGGCCGTCATCGCCGTACCGAGCTTGGTGCTCGCCGCGGCCATCCGCCTTGAAAGCGAGGGCAACCCGTTCTACAGCCAAATCCGCGTGGGCCAGACCCACCGCAACGGCAGCCTGTCCACCTTCCGAATGTGGAAGTTCCGATCCATGTACAAGGACGCCGACGACCGCCTCGCCGAGCTCAAGGAGCAAAACGAGATCGCCGGCGCCATGTTCAAGATGAGGGACGACCCGCGCGTCACCAAGATCGGCAAGTTCATCCGCAAGCACTCCATCGACGAGTTCCCTCAGTTCGTGAACGTGTTCTTGGGCCAGATGTCCGTCGTGGGCCCGCGCCCGCCGCTGCCCAACGAGGTCGCCGAGTACACCGAGTACGACCTGCAGCGCCTGGCCGTTAAGCCTGGGATCACCGGCTGGTGGCAGGTGACGGAGCGCAATTCAACTGGTTTTGACGGAATGGTCCGCCGAGACCTGGAGTATATCGCCAAGCGCGGAGTCATCACGGATCTCAAGATCGTTCTACTCACTGTTGTCGAGGTAATCACGGGAAGCGGGGCGTGCTAGTGTCAGCCGGCAATCGTTATCCAATTCTAAACACGTACGTAAACGCCATCTCTCTAGACGAGACGGTCGATGAAATCGAGAAGATCATAGCGAAGGGAGTGCCGACGCAGCATGTCGTCATCAACGCCTCCAAGGTCAACCTGATGGAGGCCGATCACGAGCTCGCGTCCATCGTCAACGAATGCCCCCTGATCAACGCCGACGGCGCCTCGATCGTCTGGGCGGCGAAAAAGCTTGGAGTTCCTCTGAGGGAGCGCGTCACGGGCATCGACCTGTTCCAGAGGCTTGTCGGGCTGGCGTCCGAAAAGGGCTACAGCATCTACCTCTTCGGGGCGAAAGAAGAGGTGGTCACCAAGGTAAAAGCGATTTTCGAGGACAGGTACCCGGGAATCCAGATCGCAGGGTATCGCAACGGCTACTTCACCGAGGCGGACGAGCCCCAGATCGTATCCGATATGGCCGCCTCGGGAGCCGACATGATGTTCGTCGCTTTCTCCTCTCCCAAGAAAGAGTACTGGGTCCACAAGTACATCGACCAGATCGAAATCCCCTTCGTCATGGGCGTCGGCGGAAGCTTCGACGTCGTGGCCGGCGTCACCGACCGTGCGCCGACGTGGATGCAGGAGCACGGCCTGGAGTGGTTCTACCGCTTCATCCAGGAGCCGGGAAGGCTGTGGAAACGCTACATCATCGGAAACCTCAAATTCGTCGCCCTCACATATAGATACAAGTTCGCTAAGAAAGGTGAATAATAATGGTTAACGTTATCGGTCTCGGCTACATCGGCCTCCCCACTGCCCTCATGATGGCCTCCCACGGCGTGGAGGTCGTTGGCACCGACTACAATGAGGAGCTCGTCGCCACGCTCAACGCCGGCAAGACCACCTTCAAGGAGGAGGGCCTGGACGAGCTGTTCGCCGACGCCCTGAAGTCCGGCATCAAGTTCTCCACCGACTACCAGGTCTGCGACACTTATATCGTCTCGGTCCCCACGCCCTACGACAAGCTCGACAAGAAGATCGACCCGTGCTACGTCGTGGCTGCCTGCAAGACCGTCCTCGAGGTCGCGCCGCAGGGCGCCGTGCTCGTCGTCGAGTCCACCGTCTCGCCCAACACCATCGACCGCTTCGTGCGCCCGCTGCTCACCGAGGCCGGCCGCGGGGACGTCCAACTCGTCCACGCCCCCGAGCGCATCATCCCGGGCAACATGGTCT
>CABSAN010000093.1 GCA_902475785.1 uncultured Collinsella sp. | reverse complement strand
CGGCTGGCCGGCATCGGCGTTGGACGTAATGGCAACAAGTTCAAACTCGGGATGGCCGAGCACGAGGCGAATGAGCTCGGCTCCGGCATATCCAGCCGCGCCGACGATTCCAACCTTCAAAGACATATCAGACTCCTTGTCTGCGATTTATGCACCGATGCGCATTTCGCAGCGGTCGTTATGAAGTGGGTTGAAACTTTAGCACCAAAAGATGCATGAACACGTAAATGGCTTGCATATTCATGCATTGAAACAGTCCCGACACATTCACTCGAAGGAATTGACAAATAAATGCGGGCCCCGTATTGCCCGGTGCGCCTTACGGTGACGTTGCAATGTGGGGCCCGCTACATGCGAGAATTTGAATTGTCGAAGCTTGCCGAGAGACTCGTTTAGAGCTCGACCGGCACCCATTCGTCATGGTTGCAGATAAAGGCCTCGGGTTCCTCCACGCTAAAGAAGACGAGCGTGGGATCGTCTGCGCCCTCGTAGTGCTCGCCTAGGCGCTCCAGGTGCTTCCAGCCTGCCTCGCGCATATCGGGAGCGGCCTGGTCATCCAGACCCGCATGCCCGCGTAAGATGAGCCAGCCATGGCCCGGCCACCAACTCGTGGCCTCAAAGCGTTGATTTTGCAGCAGCTCTTGCCACACGTCTTTGGTGCGCGCCGTTACAAACCACAGCTTGCCGTCCTGAATCTGCGCGAACGAAAACGGACGCACATGCGGCTGTCCGTCAACGCTCGTCGCCAAATACCATGCCGGCACCGACGTCAGATACTCCAACACCGTATTCAATCCGTCCATGTGTCCTCCTGGCACTAGTCTTTTTGGGTCGGGGCTGTTTTAGCTACCCTAGGGCTAAAGCTCCAGGCACTCCTCGCTGCCGTCGATATCACAGAAGCGGGCGGCGATATTTCGCACCGAGAAAAACGCAAGGCGACCGTCGTTGGCACTATCGTGTTGCTCGCCGATGCGCACCATGTGCTTAAAGCCGGCTTGGCGCACCCGGTCGCTCACGACCGCGTCGTCCTCGAGCGCGGCCTCGCCGGTCAGCACGATCCAACACTCCCCCGGTTTCCAACCCGAAACCTCAAACTTGGGGTTCGCGCTGAGCTCGGCCCACACGTCCTTATCGCGCGAGGTGCAAAACCACAGCTTGCCATCATCGACCATGGCAAACGAGAACGGCCTCACGCGAGGCTGATGCCCGTCCGTCACGTCGATCGTGGCGAGATACCACGCCGGAATGCGCCTGAGATACGAACAGGCGCGCTCAAGCTGAGCCGTGCGGTCGTTGTCGGTCATAGGGACCCCTTTCCTGCGCTCAAATCGCGCCTAAACAAGTTGAAGATTGATGACGATGACGCAGATGAGCAGCAACGCCGTCACCACCGCCGCCAACGCATCGCCGCGGCCAAATGCAAGCGCATGCAGACGTGTGCGGCCCTGCTCGCCATGATAGCAACGGGCATCCATGGCGGCAGACAGCGTTTCGGCATGACGGAACACGCCCGTGAACAGCGGAATCGCCACACTGCCGAGCATACGAACGCCGCCGAGCGGGCCTCCCGTCACGCGCGCACCGCGGCTCGCCTGCGCATCGGCCGTCTGCTTCATCTCGGTGGCAAACTGCGGCATAAAGCGCAGCGCGATACCCATGATCATGCCGAGCTCGTGCGCAGGAAGTCCCACACGCGCAAACGGCGCGAGCAGGCGCTCAAAGCCCGCGGTGAGGTCGAGCGTCGGTGTGGTGAGCGTGATAGCGCTCATACCGGCCATCATCAAGGTCAGGCGGCACGCCATAAAGGCGGCGGAATGCAGCGAGCCCTCGCTTATCTGCAAAAAGCCGAGCTGCCACAGAATGCGCCCGCTCTGGTCGGAAAACAGGTTGAGCACCGCGACCACCGCGACGATCGCCAGCAGCGGCGCCATCGATGACAGGACGCGACGAGCCGGCACCCGGGACACGGTATAGATCAGGACAACGAAGATTGCGACCGGGACCAGTCCGCGGAAGCTGCTGACCGTGAGCGTCGTGATCAGAAACACAAAGCCCAAGAGCAGCTTGGTTCGCGGGTCCAGGCGGTGAATTGCACTATCGCCGGGATAGTAGCTGCCAAACGAAAACGCCTCCATTAGCAGCCCTCCTCTCGCGCGATCGTCTTGGATTTAGCAATGTCCGCGACGTTAGAAGGACCGTCCGAGCGACCGATTAGCAGGTCCACCAACTCGTCTGCCAGCGACTCAACCGTATAGAGGCCGTCAAAGTGCAGCGGCACGCCCGCTTCCGCGAGCGCCAGCGCCATGCGCTGGGCAGCGGGAACACCCAAGCCGATCGACTTGAGTTCATCGGCATGCGCAAAAACCTGAGCGGGCGTGCCCTCGGCAAACACCGCACCTTTGTTCATCACGACAATACGGTCGCAGCAATTGGCAAGGTCATCCATGCTGTGTGAAACCATGACAACGGTCAGGCCCCCATGGTGAAGTCGATCGATGAGCTCCAGGAAATCACCGCGCGCCGCCGGATCGAGCCCCGCCATGGGCTCATCGAGTACCAGGACCTCGGGCTCCATGGCAAGCACGCCAGCAAACGCCACGCGCCGCTGCTGCCCGCCCGAGAGCTCAAAGGGGCTCTTGTCGCCCACCGTTGCCAGGTCGAGGCCTACGCGCGCGAGCGATGACTTAACGCGGCGGGCAACCTCGGCCTGCGACAAGCCAAGGTTGCGCGGGCCAAACGCCACGTCCTGTGCCACGGTCTCGGCAAACAGCTGACGCTCTGGATACTGAAACACCACGCCGACCTTTGCCTTAACCGCGGCGGCATCTTTCTTGTTTGCCAGGTCGAGCCCCAATGCGTAAACGGAACCCTCCTGGGGACGAATCAGGCCGTTGAGATGCTGAACCAGCGTCGATTTACCCGAACCGGTATGGCCCGCAAGGCCCAGGAACTCACCACGACGCACCGTTAGCGACACATCACGCAACGCCCAGGGGCTGCTAGGGTCGTTGCCCCAGAGGGCCTGCTTGTTCGATGTGCCCTCGGCGGCTGAGCGCTTGTGCCAACGACGACGCTCACGGGCGCTCAGCGAATAGCTATACGAAAGGTGCGAAATCTCGATGACGGGCTGCAGCGCGTCTGCGCCATCGAGCGCAGAGGAGACGTTGTCGGGAATACGAGGATCGGATGCGAAAGGCCGCCCGGCGATGCCTGTCCTACTCCGCTCGGCATAAGCCTGCGCAACCTCGGCAACCATATCCGCCTCGCGCACCTGCGCATGAACGGGCACACCCTTCTCACGAAGTGCCATGCCCAAACGGCACGACCCCGGCATATCCAAGTTGAACTGTGCAAGCTCGTCCGCCCGCGTCAAGATCTCCTCGGGCGTACCGAGCATGGCAACGCGGCCCGCTTGGAAGACAGCAACGCGATCGGCCTCGGCGGCCTCTTCCATAAAGTGCGTAATCATCACGATGGTCATGCCGCGTTCGTGCAGTGCGTGACAGGCCTTCATAAGGCCCTTGCGCCCGCGCGGATCGAGCATCGAGGACGCCTCGTCCAAAATGAGCACGCGCGGCTCCATGGCGAGCACGCCGGCAAGCGCCACGCGCTGCTTTTGTCCGCCCGAGAGAGCGTGGGTCTCGTGTCGCTCAAAGCCCACCAGGCCCACGGCCTTCAGCACATCCCGCACGCGCTGCGCGATCTGGGCCGATGGCACGCCCAAGTTTTCGGGACCAAAGGCAACATCGTCTTCGACAAGCGTCGCCACAAGCTGGTCGTCGGGATTCTGGAATACCATGCCCGCGGTCGAACGAATGTCGTAGACCAGCTCGGGATCGGACGCGTCCAAGCCGTTGACGCACACCGTTCCCGCATCGGGCTGCAGCAGCGCGTTCAAATGCTTGGCAAACGTAGACTTGCCCGACCCGTTTCCGCCGAGGATGCAGAAAAACTCGCCATCCTCGATGTTCAGATCGATGCCATCGAGCGCCAGTGCAGCACCGTCATAGCTAAAGGAAACGCCCCGACACTCAATCATGCGCGGCCTTTGAC
>CABSAN010000092.1 GCA_902475785.1 uncultured Collinsella sp. | reverse complement strand
CGAGGTAGCCCTCCTGGTCGAAGTGCATGATCTCGATCTTCTCGGTCTCCTTCATGTGTGTCCTCCCATCACATGTGCGCAATTCTATACATCGCGCTTCTTGCTGATACCAATTATAGCCATACGATTGCTTGTTATTTAATACCAATCCAAACTCACGGAGATTTGCGGCGAACGGTCGGTTTCCTCGCCCGAGTGGTATTACAACGCCAATAGTTGTCTATTTCGAGCGCTACTGCCAACGGGCTCCCCACAACTCGCCAGCTATAAAAGCGTTGCGCCAGACCCGCCCAAGCGTTTCCGGCGCAACCGCGCAGTTTAGTTATTCGGCTTCCATCTCCGCTGTCACACGGCGATACATCTCGATAACCTGAGTCGTCGCCTTGGACGGATCCTGATAGTAGCGGCCGTCACACGTCTCGGCCGAGACATAGCCCGTATAGCCGTGGCGCATGAGTGCCTCGAGGTCGGCACGCATATCACGCTCGCCGTCGCCCCAGGCAAGATGCGTCGTGCCGCCGCCCACATCCACAAAGTGGGTGTGAACGATCTTGTCGCCCAAAACCTCAAAGTAGCCGTCGATCGTGTCGCCGGCTACTTCCATGGCGCCAAAGTCGATACAGGCCTTCAGGTTGGGACGATCGACCGCCTCGAGGATGCGCGCGACATCCTGTGCGGTGTTGACCAACACGGACTCCGACGGCTGCAGGGCCTCGAGCGCGACGCGAATACCGCGCGTATCGGCGTAGTCGCACACCGAGCGCAGCATGGCAACGCTGCGGGCCCAGGCGTCCTCAGCCGGCTCGTCCAGATAGGCCCAACCACTCGTCACCAGAATCTGCGGCACGCCCAACTCAACGGCAACGTCGATCACATTCTTAAAGTACGAGAGGATGCGTTTTTGGCCCGCCTCACCGCGCACCGCGACGTTCCACGGCTTGGGGTTGTTCTGCTCGGGGCACACGCACACGATCTTGATACCGTATTGGGCGGCAAGATCGCGAATCTTATCCACCGAATCGTGCTCATGGCAATCCACATACAGGTGCATCGAGCCGGTCCACAGCTCGATATTGCGATAGCCGGCCTCACCTGCAGCCTTAAAAAACGTCTCGATGCTGTAGTAACGATGGTTGATGTTCATGAGCGAAAGCTCGGGTACGACCATAGCCCTCCCCTTTCGTACGGAGTTTTAAAAAACAGGGGGCCGCCGCAGATGCGACAAGCCCCCCAAAGATCGACGCAACCGTTAGACGCGATGGAAGCGCGATTCGAACATATTAGGCAAGCACGCCAAAGTAAGCGCCGATAATGCCCACGACCATGGTGCAGAGGATCAGGACCATCGGGTTGATCTTCTTGGAGAGCAGCCAGTAGTAGAGCCAGAAGGCGGCCATACCGAGCATACCGGGCATGATGCCGTCCAGGATGTCCTGGAGAGTCTGGGCGGAGTCGCCCTGACCGATGGCGATGGGCAACGAAGCCCAGAACATGTCCTTGCTCATGGCGCCGACGACCATAACGCCGACAATGCCGACGCAGGCCATGATCTTTTGCATCAGGCCGGTCTTCTGAGCCTCGTCGAGGAAGCCAATGCCTAGCTCATAACCCTTGATAGCGCCAAAGATACGAATCAGGAACGCCGGGATGTTGTAGACGAGCAGGAAGGCGATGGGGCCAAAGACGTTGCCGGCCTGGCACAGGCTGATGCCCACGGCAGCGGCGACGACGCGCAGGGTGGACAGGAAGAAGGAGTCACCCAGGCCGGAAAGCGGACCCATGAGGGCGGCCTTGATGTCGTTGACGCTCTCGGGCTCAACCTCGCCACGAGCGACCTTTTCTTCCATGGCCATCGCGATGCCACCCACGAAGGGAGCGAGCTGCGGGGTGATGTTGAAGAATGCGCTGTGACGGTGCAAGGCCTCGGCGTAATCATCGGGACGGCCGGCATAGATCTTCTTGAGCATGTTGGCGACCATCAGGCAGAAGGCAATGTTCATCTGCTTGTAGTAGGTCCAGGAGAATTCCATGCCCAGGGCGCCGGTGTTCACGGCGCTCTTAATGAGGTCGGAGCGAGTAATCTGGTTCTCGGAATTAGAAGTCATCGTCCTCATCCCCTTCCACAGAAAGCTGGGACTGGGCGCCACCAAGGCCCAGCAGGTCGTACTTGTCGATGCCGATGATGATTGCGATCAGGGCGACGCCGAGGACGGGCACGTTGGCATAGGAGCACAGCAGGAAGCCCAGGAAGTAGAACGGCACGAGCTGCTTGGTAAGCACCAGACGGCCGAGCATGGCGAAGCCCATGGCAGGCAGGATGTTGGCTGCGACGCCAAAGCCATCGAGGACGAACGTCGGGATGAAGTCGAGCAGGCCCTGAACGGCGTCGGCACCCAGATAGAAGGAGACCGAGCACAGGATAAAGGCCAGGACGACAATCACGAGACCGATAATCCAGTGCATAGCGTAGATACCCTTGAGGTTACCCTTGCTGGCAAAGACGTCGGCACGGTCGACCAGAAGGGGCATACCGGCATTGACGACGTTCTTAATGGCCAGGCACAGAGTGGCGATGGGCATCGCGAGCGCGATAGCGGCCTCGGTGCTCTGACCCAGCTGAATAGCGAAGGCGCAGGCGAGCACACCGCCAATACACTCATCGGGCGGCACGTAAGCGCCGATGGAGATTGAACCCATGAAGAGCAGCTCGAGGCTCGCACCGATGGCGAGGCCGGACTGCAGGTCCCCGAGGACTATGCCGACGAGCGGGCACAGAACGATCGGGCGGAACGCATAGAGCGTACCGAGCTGATAATCGAGCTTACCGAAGGCAGCGATAAGTCCGATGAGGATCGCTTGAACAAGCATTGTTCCTCCCTTTGATCCCTCTTGGATCCGCGCGGCGATTCCCGACTTGTCAGCGCGCCCTTTTCCATGCCGACAATCGCCCAGACAGATCCAGCTTGTACCGGTGTGCTGTTAACACCTAAACCGGTGCAAATGATTTGATACCAATTATATAGTCATGAGAAAACTATTTAATACCAATCGCTCAACGGGCGTGTACTCCCGGTGAACGGTAGATGGGGGTAACGGGTAAAGCGTTTATCCGGTACGCCCACGAATAGGGGCGGCGCCGTGCGCGCCGCCCGTGGTTCCCAATTAGAGGGCGCTTAGGGCATCGACCTTGGGGTCGTCGGCCAGAGCGCGAATCTCGACCTCGACACCGCGGCCGACGAGCTCGCGAATGTCCTCTTCCTCGGCAGCAGTCACAAAGATCTGGCGGGAGATCTTACGGGCATCGGGACGCTGCTCGTCCTTGGACTTGGTGTTGCCCAGGTTGATGGAGGTGATCTGCGGGCAGCCGTCGACAAGCTGCTTGGCCTCGGCGATGCTGGCGACGCAGATGATCATCTTGTACTTATCGGTAACACCGGAGTTGATGGCCTCGATGGCGTGCTCCATGTCCTTGATGACGAGCTTGACGTTGGCCGGCTTTCCCATCTTGAGCGTAGTCTTCCAGACGGGATCGTTGGCAACCTTGTCGCCAACGCAGAAGATGCAGTCAGAGCCCAAGCCCTGGACCCAAGAGACGGCCACCTGGCCATGAAGCAGACGATGGTCGACGCGAAGCAGTTGAATCATGATTGACCCCCAAAGGTCTCATGCCGGAAACCCGGCCCCATTAATAGCAGGCGGTGACTAGAACTCTTCCTCGTCATCCGCATCGGTCAGCAGGTCGTTGACAAACTTGACGCGCGTGTCGTCAGCCGCGAGGATCTCGCGGATAACCTGATCGGCGGGAGCCTCCTGGTCCGAAAAGAGCAGCTGGATCAGCAGCGGCAGATTCATGTTGGCAACCAGGTAGGTGTTGGGGCGCGTCTGGACGATCTTGGTGAACTCGTTGTTGACGCTGCCGCCAAACAGGTCGGTGCACACGATTACGTCGTCGGCGGGGTCGAAGGTCGCCAGGAGCTTGGCGGCCTCCTCGGCGACGTCGGTGCGGCCGTCGACAAACATCGACAGGTCGTGGACGTTATCGCGCGCGCCCGAGAGCAGCTCGGTGCTCTCCTTGATGCCGGTCGCAAAATGCGCGTGGCTGGCGAAGATGTATTGCCTCATTGCGGTTTCCCCCAAATGAAATTAGTAGTCGAACTGGTGGTAGTAGCGGCGGTACTTGAGGTTGTGCTTGGTGACC
>CABSAN010000091.1 GCA_902475785.1 uncultured Collinsella sp. | reverse complement strand
GCGCGCCAACCGTCAGTTCCAAAATGAATTATCGCGCACACGCGCAGACACCTCACAGTGTTTGGATCATGGTACGCATGGGGTATACCCGCAACGCTCGCCCAGCAACCTGCCAAAACCGGCATTCACTATTTGGGCAAATGCTACTGACGATGTGCAAGCAAAAAAACCGCCCCGTATGGAGCGGTTTCGACCTTTATATATCGAGCGCCTCGGCCATCGCCGCCGTGGTGATCGCCGTGGTTCCACAGCAACTGCCCACCATTGCGGCACCGGCATGCCTCCATTCGATGCAAGCGCGCGCGAAGGCTTCGGGGTTCTCGCGCCACACAGGGCCATCCTGAGTTTGAACCGGATCGCCCACGTTGGGGCGTACCGTGACGGGCGTAGTCGCCGATGCAACCATCCTGGACACTGCCACGTTCGCGGCCGCAAGTGAACAGCAGTTAACGCCAACCGAGTTTGCACCGTGCTTTTCGGCGTACAAAACGGCAGCCTCGATGTTGAGGCCATCGCCTAGCAGGTCGCCTTTATCGTCAACGACAAAACTCACCAAAACAGGCATGCCGTCAGCGGCATCCTGGGCGCCGGCAAGCATGGGCTGCAAATTACGGATAGACGTCACTGTCTCGATCAACAGACCGTCAACACCAGCATTGAGCAGGGCGTATGCCTGCTCTCGCGAAATGCTTCGTATTTCTCGATACTCGGCAGAGTCTTCGGCAAACCACTCAATGCCGATCGGGCCCATCGAGCCCAGCAGCAGCTGAGGGTGCGCCTGGCGTGCATCGTCGACGGCACCGCGATTGACCTCAGCCACGGACGGCGTAATCTGATCTTGCTTGAGGGCATAGCTTGATGCCTGAAAGGTATTGGTAATGAGCACCTGCGCACCGGCGGCGACATACAGGCGATGGATACGAGAAACAGTCTGCGGCTCGGCAAGGTTCCAAAACGCCGGTGGGATGTCGGCGGCATCGTATTCACTCATCAGCACGCTGCCCATGGGGCCCTGCGTCAACAGGGTCTCGCTCGACATGCGGCGCATAAGTTCCTCGCCGCCGGGGCGGTTGTAATAACTCGTATCCATATATGTGTTTCGCTATTCCTCGACGCTGATTCCCTGTTTTTCGAGATAGGCGAGCCAGCGGCTCATCGTGTCCTCGGAAAGCGCATGTTCCATCATGCATGCCTCGGAATCGGCCCGCTCAAAATCGACGCCGAGCTCCTGGACCAAAAACGTGCGGATAAGGCGATGACGGTACCAGATTGCCGTGCCGACCTCGCGACCACGGTCGGTCAGGTTGACCTTGCCGTAATGCGATTGCTCGACAAGCTCGGACGCCTTAAGCGCCGAAACCGCCTTATTGACCGATGCCTTGGAGACACCAAGACGCTGCGCGATGTCGACCGATCGCACGCCATTGGTCTCTCCTTCTTCGTTTTCGATGCGAACCATGCACTCCAAGTAGTCTTCGTTCGCCACTGTTAGGTGCAGCTCGCGCGAGCTATTTGTCGTATCCATGACCTTCCGTCCCTTCTGCGTTCAAAGGCTGATTCTACCCCATCCGCCCGGCGCGGTATGCTGTGGCATACCGTGCTAGAGTTCTTGTTGCACACGACGACCAAGATTGGAGCGGTCTTTATGGAAAACAACACCACGAACCCCGACGTCCTTGAGCGCTTTTTGCGTTACGTCCAAATCAACACGCAATCCGAGGATGCAAACTGCGACCAGGTACCCTCGAGCGCCGTTCAGTTTGACCTTGCCAACGTGCTGGCTGAAGAGCTGCGCGAGCTTGGTGCGGAAGATGCCCACGTGACCGAGCACGCCTATGTCTGCGCGCATATCCCCGCAAGTGTGGGCGCTGAGGACAAGCCCGCCCTGGGCCTGATCGCACACCTCGACACCACCGAGGTTGCGCCGGGCGCCGGCGTGAAGCCGCACATTGTGCACTATGAAGGCAGCGACCTGGTCTGCGGCACGGTTGACGGTAAGCCCGTTGCCATGAGTACCGCCAAGCTTCCCGCCCTGAACGACCTTGTGGGTGAGGACTTGGTCTGCAGTGACGGCACCACACTGCTGGGCGCTGATGACAAGGCCGGCGTCGCTGAGATCATGGCGCTTATCGCGCGTATTGCTCAGGACCCCTCGCTGCCCCACCCCGCACTCGGCATTTGTTTTTGCCCGGACGAGGAGATCGGTCACGGCGCCGAGCTGTTGGACATCGAGGCCTTTGGCTGCAAGTACGCCTACACGGTCGACGGCGGCCCCATCGGCGAGCTGGAGTGGGAGTGCTTTAACGCCGCCGAGGCGACCGTCCGCTTTGAGGGCCAGTCCATCCACCCGGGCGACGCTAAGGGTCGTATGGTCAACGCAGGCAATCTGTTCTGCGACTTCAACGCGTTGCTCCCCTACGTGCAGCGCCCGGAGTATACGGAAGGCTACGAGGGCTTTTATCACCTTGAGGGTGTATCTGCGACCGTCGATCACGCCACAGCGCGCTATATCGTCCGCGACCATGACGCCGCCAAGTTCCAGCAGAAACTCGACCTTATTGATGCCGCCGCCTCGATGCTCAACCAGCGTCTGGGTGAGGAGCGTGTGACGGTCGAGATTAAGCAGCAGTATCGAAATATGGCCGAGATCGTTCGTGACTATCCCGAGCTTATTGATGTTGCCAAGGAAGCCTACCTTGCCTGCGGCGTTGAGCCCCAAGTGCTGCCGATTCGCGGCGGCACCGACGGCGCGCAGCTGTCGTTCCGCGGTCTGCCCTGCCCCAACCTTTCCACCGGCGGCTATTGCTACCACGGCGTCAACGAGTTCGTCCCGGTCAGTTCGCTCGTCAAGATGACCGATGTGCTCCAGGAGCTCGTCGCCCGCTTTGCATAAGCCTGACTGCACAAGTCCGAAAGACGAATTGCCCCGTCCTCAACCGAGAACGGGGCGATTTTTTTGCTGCAATGTGAACAGGTTGACGCACGCCAGCCTCTTAACGCAAGGAGTGTCCCAAACTGCCGGCACAAAAGGAACGTCCCCAAGTGCCAAGTGTTCCGGCAACGCCGATGTTTTGGCGCGGACAGCGAAAACCCGCCAGAGCGAGCAAGGTGCCTTGAAACGAGGCGGCATTGATCTTTTGATCATGCCGCCGAAGTTGAAAGGCAGATTGCCGCTCTGGCGGGTTTGCAGCGTCGAGCAGTTACGCGGTTTGGTAAAACCGCGTAACTTAGTAGTTGGCCTCGTAGCCGTTGCCGTCGCCGGTGGGCTCTTCGTAGTAGTCCGAATCGCTCGAATCGCCTGAGTCATCGGAATCGTCAGAGCTGACCGATGAGGTTGCGGTACCGTTTGCGTAGTCGTCAGACGTGTTGTTGTTCAGGTCGCCGATCGTAGAGCTGGAACCATCGGACATACCCATGGTATTGGGACCCTTGGGATCCTTGCCGGCGTCGACGCGCGCCATCATTTCCTTAAGCTGGTCCTCGTAGACAAAGACGTAACTCACGCCATCAATCATGGTGCTGTCATCGGCATACGAAGGCAGGTTAGCCGAGTAGATGCCATTGACGTCCATGCCGCGCATGGCATTGACCGTAGACACGATATCCTGGACGCTCATATCGGTTACGAGCATGTCGGACAGCGAATTGACGAGGTCGAAGACCTTGGTGGCATCGAAGTTGTTGAGGATCTGGTTGGCGAGGGCGCCGAGTACCTGACGCTGATGGCGCATGCGCGTGTAGTCGCCATCGGCATAGATGTAGCGGCAGCGGGCGTAGGTAAGGGCGGTCGCGCCATCCATGTGCTGCTGACCGGCAGTAATCTTAATGTCGAGGTGCTCGGGGTCGTCGACATCATCGGTTGCGTTAATGTCGATACCGCCAACCGAATCGATGAGCGACTGCATACCGTCGAAGCTGACCTCGGCATAGTGGGAAATCTGAACACCGCACAGCTCGTTGACCGCCTGGACCATGGCTTCGGCGCCGCCGTAGGTATGGCAGGCGTTGATCTTCATGGTCGAGCCCTTGTACACGACCTTGGTGTCGCGCGGAATGGAGATGAGCGTCGCCTGCTTTTGCGTGGGGTCGATGCGCGCCAGGATAATCGAGTCGGCACGATACGTATCCTCGCCCGGGCGACCATCGGTACCAAGGAGCAGCACGTAGAACGGGTCTTTTGCCTCGTCGGTGTCAACCAGAACCCGACGCAGATTGTCGGTAATGACATTGGAATCGCCGAGCTTGCCCATAATGGTGGCAAACCACAGGCCGGC
>CABSAN010000090.1 GCA_902475785.1 uncultured Collinsella sp. | reverse complement strand
CGTGTCCGAGGACGGCATCCAGTGCCGTAACCAGGCCCGTCCCGGCTCCCGTTTCTGCGGTGTCCACGACACCGACGCCTTCGATGATGCGGAGGACCTGATCTAGCGCGCGGTCGCGCCGGGCAGGTCCCAGCGCATACCCCACGCTCGTTCAGTCTCTAGGCACCCAAGGTGCCAGAAAGGGTAGGTGAAGTCATATGGCAAAAGTCCGTGTGTCCACCCTGGCCAAAGAGTTCGGCATGACCTCCAAGGAACTGATGGGTCATCTCGCCGAAATGAAGATTCCCGCTAAGTCCGCTTCCTCCGCCCTGGAGGACGCCTACGTCGCTATGGTCCGCAAGCAGCTCGCCTCGGTAATCGAGGCCCGCGCCCAGGAAGTCGAGGCCGCCAAGCAGGCCGAGGAGCAGGCCGCTGCCGCCGAGGAGGCAGCACGCGCTGCCGAGGCAGAGCGCGAGCGCATCGCTGCCGAGAAGGCACGCGAGGAGGAGCGCCGCCAGTTCGCCGCCGCCCAGGCTGCCGAGGAGGCTGCCCGCGCCGAGGCCGAGGCCAAGAAGAAAGCCGAGCAGGAGCGCCTTGCTCGCGAGAAGGAGGAGGCTGCCCGCGAGGCCCAGCGCCGCGCCGTTCCCGCTTCCGACTCCGGTTCGCGTTTCCGCTCTCTGCTCGATCAGATCGCCGCACAGGAGACCGTGCTCAAGGAGAAGAAGGACGCCGAGGAGAAAGCCAAGGCCGAGCGCGCTGCCGAGCGCGGCAACCGTCGTGGCGGCAACAACGACCGTCGCGGTGGCCGTCGTAACGACCGCAACGCCTCCGACAACAACTCCGATCGCAATGCCTCCGAGAGCCGTCCGCACAGCCATCGCACCAATGCCAGCAACAACGTCGCTGCCGGCATGGACTTCCCCAACCCCGACAAGCAGGGCAAGGGCAAGAAGCGCAAGGGCGGTCACAACAACGAAGAGGACCACTACAGCCGCATGGCTCGCGAGGCCGAGGAGTACAGCCGCGAGAAGGTGCTCGAGGAGGCTCGTGCCGCTGTCGAGGAGGCCTCTCGCGAGTCCACTGGTCGCCGCAAAAAGCGCAAGGAGAAGCGCGAGCGCGAGGCCGCAAAGGCTCAGGAAGAGCGCAAGATTGAGGAGGCGCTGGCCCAGGGCGTGAACCCCGAGGAGCTCGACGCCATCAAGGTCTCCCAGGGCGTTACCGTCCAGGAGCTCGCCGAGGCGCTCGACGTTCCGGCCAACGACATCATCAAGCGCCTGTTCCTGCTGGGCACGCCGCTTACCATGACGCAGTCCATGTCCGACGACCTCGTCGAGCTCGTTGCCGACGACCTGGGTCGCCAGATCAAGATCATCACCCCCGAGGAGGAGAACACCTTCTCGTTCTATGACGATCCCGCCGACCTTAAGCCGCGCGCCCCGGTCGTCACCGTCATGGGCCACGTCGACCACGGCAAGACGTCGCTGCTCGACGCCATCCGTCACACCGGCGTCGCTGCCGGCGAGGCGGGCGGCATTACGCAGGCCATCGGCGCTTCGCAGGTCATGATCAACGACCGCAAGATCACCTTCATCGATACCCCCGGTCACGCGACCTTTACGGCCATGCGTGCCCGCGGCGCCAAGGTGACCGATATCGTCATCCTGATCGTGGCCGCCGACGACGGCGTCATGCCCCAGACCATCGAGTCGATTAACCACGCCAAGGCCGCTGGCGTTCCCATCGTCGTCGCCGTCAACAAGATCGATAAGCCGGGTGCCAACCCCGACCGTGTGCGCCAGGAGCTCACCGAGTACGGCATCATCCCCGAGGAGTGGGGCGGACAGAACATGTTCGTCAACATCTCGGCCAAGCAGAAGATCGGTATCGACGACCTGCTCGAGACTGTCCTGCTCCAGGCCGACGTGCTCGAGCTCAAGGCCAACCCTGACACCTTCGCTTCGGGCAACGTCCTCGAGGCTAAGCTCGACAAGGGCCGCGGCTCGGTTGCCACGGTGCTCGTGACCCGCGGTACCCTGCACGTGGGCGACACGCTGGTCGCCGGCCTCACCTATGGCCGCGTCCGCGCCATGCTCGATCCCAAGGGCAACGCCGTCACCGAGGCCGGTCCCTCCGACGCCGTCGAGATCTTGGGCCTGCAGTCCGTGCCCAACGCCGGTGACGAGTTCCGCGTGTTCGAGGACGAGCGCGAGGCACGTGCGCTGGCCGACGAGCGTTCGCTCAAGGCCCGTATCGAGGAGCAGAGCCGCGTGAAGCACGTGACGCTCGAGAACCTCTTCGAGACCATCGCCGACGCCGAGGTCAAGGAGCTCAACCTGATCATCAAGGCCGACGTCCAGGGCTCCATCGAGGCCCTTCAGGACTCGCTCGACAAGATGGACCAGTCCGAGGTACGCATCAACACGATCCACTCCGCCGTTGGTGCCATCAACGAGACCGACGTGGTCCTGGCCGACGCCTCCAACGCCATCATCATCGGCTTTGGCGTTCGTCCCGACGGCAAGGCCCGCTCCGCCGCCGAGCGCGAGGGCGTCGAGATCCGTTGCTACGACGTCATCTACAAGTGCCTCGAGGACCTCGACGCTGCCCGTATCGGCATGCTCAAGCCCACCGAGGTTGAGGTCTCCACGGGCACTGCGACCGTCCTGGACACCTTCAAGGTGCCCAAAGTCGGCATCGCCGCCGGTGTCCGCGTCGAAGAGGGCGAGATCGCCGCGACCGATTCCATACGCCTGGTGCGCGACGGCATCGTGGTCTTCAACGGCAAGATCGCCTCGATGCGCCACTACAAGGACGAGGCCAAGAGCCTCAAGAGCGGCTCCGAGGGCGGTATTGGCCTGGAGAACTTCCAGGACATCAAGCCTGGCGACACCATTGAGGGCTACCGCATCGACCAGGTTGCCCGTACCGAGTAGGGGGTAGCGCTATGAAGCAAACGCAGGCAACCCGCCGTCTGGGCGAGCAGCTTCGCGAGAAGCTCGGTTATATCCTGCTCTTTGAGGTTTCCGATCCGCGTCTCGACCTGGTCACCCTGACCGCGGTCGAGGTCGCGGTGGACCGTTCGTTCGCGCGCGTGTACGTGTCGTGCGACGCGAGCCGCTACGACGAGGTCATGGAGGCGCTCGCCAGCGCCAAGGGCCGCATCCGTAGCCTGTTGGCCCGCTCGCTCGATTGGCGCGTCACGCCCGAGCTCGATTTCCGCATCGATCGCTCGACCGATGAGGCCGAGCGCATCACGCGTGCGCTGGAAAACGTTCCCGCCACGCTTGCGATCGAAAAGGACGAGGACGGCTATCCGATAGCGGATGCCGCCCAGGAGGCAGCTTTAGATGACTAATTCCGCCGACCTCGCCTCGTGCGAGTCTGCAGATATTCAGCGACGCATCCTCGAGCTCATCGAGGGTGCGTCCTCCATTGCGATTTCGGGACATACGTCTCCCGATGGTGACGCCCTGGGCTCCGTGCTGGGTCTGGGCTTATCGCTTATGAAGTTTTTCCCCAACAAGGACATTGCCTTGCTGCTGGCAGACGATGACCCGGTTCCGCGCATCTACCGCTTTATGGAGGGCGCCGACCGTCTGGTGCCGGCATCTGCGTATACCGGCAATCCGGACCTGTTCATCTCGGTGGACGTGCCGGTCGTCGAGCGTCTGAACAACTCAGCCGAGGTGCTCCGCCGCTCATCGCATGTGGTGTGCTTCGATCACCATCCGGCGCGCGAGGAATTTGCCGAGCTGAGCCTGAGGTGCGTCGGCGCCGCAGCCTGCGCCATGATCATCGACCGCTTTTTGGACAATTGCGGCATTGTGGCTCGCGATGGTGTCGCGACCTGCCTGCTGTGCGGCCTGGTGACCGATACCGGTCGTTTTCAGTACCAAAACGCCGATGCCGCTGCGTTCCATGCCGCCTCGCGCCTGGTCGCGCACGGTGCCGATCCCGCGCGTGTTGCGCTCGAGGTCTACCAGAGCATGCGCGTGGAGTTCTTGCATCTCAAGTCCATCGTTATGGGCCGCATCAAGACCGTGGCGCACGGTCGCGTGGCATATAGTTATGCGTACCAGAGCGACCTCGAGGCCTGCGGCGTCACTTCGGATGAGTGCGACGGTCTGGTCGATGTGGTGCGTTCGGTGATGGGTGTGGAGGTCTGTCTGTTCCTGAAGGGCATTGAGGGCGATACCAAGGTACGCGGTAACCTGCGCTCCAAGGGTGACCTCGATGTGTCCGAGATCGCTGCCAACTTTGGCGGTGGCGGGCATCATGCCGCCGCCGGCTTTTCCAACAACGGAACGATTCGCGAGACGCTCGCCGTGGCACTTCCCATGCTGGCCGAGCTGGTGGGGGAGGATCCCGCTTCGGTGACCGTCGAGCTCTAACATTTTGGATGGTACATGGCTCGTCGTACGCCTTCTCAATTGAATATGCTGCTCGCCGTCGATAAGCCGGTGGGCTG
>CABSAN010000089.1 GCA_902475785.1 uncultured Collinsella sp. | reverse complement strand
GTGCCGGGCGGCGGGCGGAGCATGGCCACCGGACCCATCGAAACACATCTCCACCGTTCCTTCAACTGGGAAAACGGCGCCCCCGGACCCCAGGAGGCGCCGCGGGGGCGTTCGGCTAACTGCGGGAATGGCCTATTTGCTCAATGTGTTCGGCTGAGATCGGAAATCAACCTTTGTTCGCCGAGCGTTCTTATAGATAGAGAAGTTCGGGTTCGAACCCGTGCACCGGCAACAAAAAAGCGACCAACCGGAGTCGATCGCTTTCTTTTCTATGCTGGAGCATCCAGAGGGTGCTTCCGAACTCGTTTTCTCGCTGCCATTCATGCTTTCGAAGCATCTTTCGACCTTCGCGGTCTCATGTTTTGAGGATCTGCCGTGTTTATCACTGTTATTAATGAGTGTGTGTAAGTGATCCTCATACAGATTCATGCAATCCGCCAGAGAACTGAGTAGCATCTTTCTGCGGCCCTCGTTGCCTATCCTCGCATCTCTCAGGTCTTCCGGTAATTCACAAGCAGTCTTAGGGTCAATTTGTTTCTGCTTTCAGAGACTTGTTTGAGAGCTTTTAAAGACAGTTCAAAACAATAAGTGAGACACCATAAAGCAGTGCAAGATGTGCCGGATAGAAAATGTAGAAGAAATATTTCAGCTTCAGTCCTCGCTTGCCATTATAAAGATTGATAAGCAACAACGAAATTATCGCGGCAGCAACATCAGGATTAAAAATATTAGCTGTAGTGAACTCAAATCCGCCGCCAATTATATGGCATGACGAAAGGAGCACTGCACATACTGCAGCAAAGAACATCTTAGCTTTGCTGTCATGGAATAAATAGAATGCAGCCACAAGTAGAATGCCATACACACCGCCATCCAGCTTAGTGTATTCAGCTGCCAGTGCTGTCAAAACAATCAGAGCAATTTCTGCAATGTGCCTCTTCCATTTTGAAAAACTTTGTATCTTTTCCAGAATAATCAAAAAAACCAAGGAAAGCAGGAGCTCATACATAACATTTTGTTGCCGAAGGTCAAATAGCTGCCCGGTTTGAACGAAATCGTATATGGGCTCCGCAATGATTGCGAAGACAAGCATATTTCGCAGGTACTTCTTTATGTCATGAGTATGCAAAAATCCCTCAACTATCAAAAAGCAAAATAAGGGAAATGCAATTCTGCCAAGAACATGAAGCACATCCGAAGCCTCGCTTAGAATCGCCCACTGTTCGTCTGATATCTGATTGTACGATGCGTGAGTCATGATTCCATTGGTCAGGACGATCCTGCTTACATGATCGAGAACCATCGAGATGGCCGCTATTATCTTTAATGTGCTGCCGCTAATTCCGTATCTATCTGTTTTCATTTCTTTTACCTTTCTTTGGGTGGGCCGTCAGGGGTTCAGCCTGCTCCGCAGGCGGCCGCTGCGGCGCTTCGCGCCTTGCGCGCTGCGCTGGCAAACGCTCACGCGTTTACTCAGCTCCGCGCCCCGACGGGTTCGAACCCATGCCTAGGCAACAAAAAAGCGGCCGGCATCCGCCAGTCGCTTTTCTATTCTATGGTGGGCCGTCAGGGGTTCGAACCCTGGACCTTGGGATTAAAAGTCCCCTGCTCTGCCAGCTGAGCTAACGGCCCGCGGGTGGCATTGTACCACGGTCTGGGACTATTCCCAACTCCATTGGCCGTTCTGGAAAATCACAACTTCACGTCCATCAGGTGTTATGCCCGTAATATCGATGTCGTCCGTGCCGATCATAAAATCGACGTGCGTGCTCGAGACGTTAACGCCATGCTCCAGGAGCTCCTCCTTGGACATGTCATACCCACCCTCGATGCATTCGGGGAAACCGACACCTAGCGCGAGATGGCAGCTAGCGTTCTCGTCATAGAGCGTATCGTAGAACAGAACACCACTTTCGCGGATCGGCGTGTTCTTGGAAATGAGCGCGACCTCTCCCAGGTGAGCAGCGCCCTCGTCAGTATCGATGATACTTGCGAGCGTTGCCTTGCCCACGCGGGCGTCGTAGTCCACCACGCGGCCGGCCTCGAACTTAATCCAAAAATCGTCAACCTTGTTACCGTGGTGAATGAGCGGCATGGCCGAATACACGATACCGTCGGCACGCATACGATCAGGCGAGGTGAAGACCTCCTCGGTGGGGATGTTGGGGAAGAAGGGATGTCCATCGGGCGTCTTACCCTTGCCGCCGGCCCACTCGTGACCCTTCGTCATGCCAATCGTCAGATCGGTTCCATTTGCCGTGGTGTAATGCAGGCAGTCAAAACGATTGTCATTCAGGAAGCGCAAGTTCTTTTCGAACGCCGCGTCATGAAGCTCCCAGTCGCTCTCCGGGTCCTGGCCATCGGCACGAGCGGTGTGCAGAATCGCATTCCACAGCTTATAGATTGCAACTTCATCGGCGTCTCCCGGGAACACCTCGTGCGCCCAAGCCACGACCGGAGCGCCGGCGATACACCACGGGTTGATGTTGTAGTCCAGTCCACGGCGGAAGACCTTGCACTGCGTGTTCCTTGCCTTAGAAGCTGCAGCGGGCTTGGCGGGATCGATACCCTTGAGAGCCGCGGGATCCGCACCCTCGATAAAGATAAAGCAGGCACCATCCTGGGCCAAGGAATCCAGCTGCATGCGCTTCCACTCGGGTGTCTGCTCAAAATAGCTTTTATCGACATGCTCGTACGTGAGCCTCGTCACGGCATCATCGGCCCAAATGACCGTCACGTGGCCAGCGCCGGCGGCATAAGCTTCCGCGACCGCCACGCGGGCAAAGGGCGCGCACTCGACCGGAGACTGAACGACAACCTCCTGGCCGGGCTTGACGTTTACGCCCTTGCGGACAACCAGGCGCGCATAGTTTTTAATCTTGGGCTCCAGGGCCTTCATGCCCTCCAGAGCTTCTTCGACCGTCAGGGCAGCTCGAATCATGTGCCACTCCATCTATCTATAGAACAGTAAAAAGGCGCGCCGCTAAAACGACGCGCCTTATATCTTAGCGATATGTATGAATACAAACGCTACTTCTTCTTGGAGTCCTTCTTGTCCTCCTCGGCAGCCGCGCGCTCGATAAGAGCGTTGAGTTTGTTCTCGGACATGCCCTCGGCCTGCGTGCGGTACATGTTGCGCAGGGGACGGATACGAACGAAGTCGTAGATAAAGTCACCCAGAATGATGACATAGGACAAAACGATGCCGACCATCTGGACGGGGCTGGACACCGTGCCGCCGGGAGCGAAGTAGAGCGAAGCCCAAATTGCCACGACGAGTACCATGCCGATGGCGAGCACGGCCCACCAGATACGGCGGCGCTTGGTGTAGTCCTCATCCTGCTTGAGGAGGATATTCGACACCGTGTAGATGCGATCCTCGCGGGCGCGCTGTTTGGCCTTGCGGGCGCGCTTTTCCTCCTTGGAAAGACCTTCCAGGTTTTCGCCCTTCTCGAGCTCCTTGCGGCGTGCCTTGGATGATGCCGGCACGACGCGAACGGAGCTCGCTGCCTGGCGGGCGGGCTTAGCAGATGCGGCGGACTTGCGCGCAACCCCGGTAAC
Organism: uncultured Collinsella sp.; assembly: GCA_902475785.1. Lineage (GTDB taxonomy): Bacteria > Actinomycetota > Coriobacteriia > Coriobacteriales > Coriobacteriaceae > Collinsella. The sequence goes on along the minus strand of CABSAN010000089.1, from coordinate 1,072 downwards.
TTCGTGGGATTGCGTGCGCTTGTTCGTGGCGCTACGGGTACTCACTTATGCGTTCTCCTTCATGCTTGTGAACTGGGAGCCCGTGATGATCTGGAAGGCCTCGCGATAGCGCTCGGACGTGCCATCGATGACCTCGGCGGGCAGGTGCGGGGTCTCCCCCGTCATATCCCAGTTGGCCTTGAGCCAATTGCGGACGAATTGTTTGTCGTAGCTAGGCTGAATCTTGCCCTCCTCGTAGCTGGCGGCGGGCCAGAAACGGCTGGAGTCGGGCGTGAGGCACTCGTCGATCAGCGTGACCTTGCCATCTATGACACCGAACTCGAACTTGGTGTCGGCGATGATGATGCCTCGAGTCGCGGCATACTCGGCAGCAGCCTTGTAAATCTTGAGGGACAGGTCGCGAATCTGCGCGGCGATGTCCTCACCCACGATCTCGCAGCAACGCTCGAACGAGATGTTCTCGTCGTGGTCGCCGATCTCGGCCTTCGTGGACGGCGTGAACAGCGGCTCGGGGAGCTTGGAGGCCTCGGTCAGACCCTCGGGCAGCTGAATGCCGCAGACGGTGCCGTTCTCGTCATAGGTCTTCTTGCCCGAACCGGTCAGATAGCCGCGGACGATGCACTCGATAGGAATCGTCTGGGCCTTCTTGACCAGCATGGCGCGGCCTGCGAGGTAGTCACGATACTCGGCAAACTCCTCGGGGAAATCCGTCGGGTCGATGGAGACGAGGTGATTGGGAACGATGTCGGCAAACTTATCGAACCAGAATGCCGAGATGCGGTTGAGCACCTCTCCCTTAAACGGAATCTCGTCGGGGAGAATAAAGTCGAACGCAGAAATGCGGTCGGTGGCGACCATCAGCAGGTTTTCACCGGCATCATAGATATCACGAACCTTGCCACGGGAATCCGGACGACGCTCCATCGTTGTCACGTGAGTCACTCCTTACCAAAATACGACAGTAATGCGGGTTCTTTCCCGCACGTTTTCGCAAACTCGGAGCGGCAGGGACGAAACCCCTCCTTCACCGAATAGCGAAAAGCTAGTGCTCCATTGTAGTAGATGCCGCGTC
>CABSAN010000088.1 GCA_902475785.1 uncultured Collinsella sp. | reverse complement strand
CCAGTAGGGAAGCCGTGAGCCTCGCGACAAGGGGCACAGAGTGGGCACGGCGGGCCAGACATCCGCCGGGTCAAACAAGGTGGTACCGCGGAATTCAACCGTCCTTGGGCAATGCACATGCCCGAGGACGGTTTTTTGTTACCGAACCGGGCCGCGTTTTCGCAACGTCAGACGGCGGTAGCCGCCTCGGCAAGCGGGGAGCGCGAGAGACGAAAGGGAAGACATGAATCTGATTGATGATCTGGTCAAACTCGAGGAAGAGGCCAAGGAGCTCGTCGCAGGCGCCGACGACGCCGCAAAGCTCGAGGCCGCGCGCGTTGAGCTGCTCGGCCGCAAGGGCCGCATCACCGGCCTGATGCGCATGATGGGTAAGCTCGCCCCCGAGGATCGTCCCATGATGGGCAAGCGCGCCAACGAGATGCGCCAGCTGATCGAGGGCATGCTCGACGAGCGCACCACCGAGATGAAGGCCGCCGCCCTCAAGCACGCACTCGAGCACGAGGCCGTCGACATCACGCTGCCGGGCATCCGTCCGCAGATCGGTCACCAGCACCTGATCAAGCAGATTATCGAGGAGGCCGAGGACATCTTCTGCGGCATCGGCTACACCGTCGAGTCCGGCCCCATGGTCGACACCTCCTACTACAACTTTACCGCGCTCAACGCCCCCATGGATCACCCGAGCCGCTCGGCCCGCGATACCTTCTACGTGGTCGACAACAACCCCGGCAGCGTCGCGCACCCCGAGGCGCACGCCCACGGCGAGTCCGACGTGCTGCTGCGCACCCAGACCTCGGGCGTGCAGATCCACACCATGGAGTCGCAAAAGCCGCCCATCTACATGATCTGCCCGGGCACCGTCTATCGTCCCGACACGGCCGACGCCTGCCACCTGCCGCAGTTCAACCAGATCGAGGGCCTGGTCGTCGACGAGGGTATCACCTTTGGCGACCTGAAGGGCACGCTCGACTACTTTGTTAAGTGCATGTTTGGCGAGGACCGCAAGACGCGTTACCGCCCGCACTTCTTCCCCTTCACCGAGCCTTCCTGCGAGGTGGACGTGAGCTGCCACGTGTGCGGCGGCAAGGGCTGCAACTTCTGCAAGCACAGCGGCTGGATCGAGATCCTGGGCTGCGGCATGGTCGACCCCAACGTCCTGATCAACTGCGGCATCGACCCCGAGAAGTACACCGGCTTCGCCTTTGGTATTGGCGCCGAGCGCGTCGCGGCCCTACGCTACGATCTGCCCGACCTGCGCACGTTGATGACGGGCGATATGCGCTTCTTGAACCAATTTTAAGTTGACCTGTCCCGGCGGCTTCCCGAGCCACCGCACCTTGCCTTTCAATCGTCGGTTGCGTACCTAAGTACGCGGCCCTCCTCTTTCAAGGCAATCTGCGGCACCTCGGAAACCCGTCTCCGTAGCTGGAGTTTTCCGTCTGTTTATTGCAGACGTTACAGATGAAAGGAGACCAGTTATATGCGCGTTTCTTACGACTGGCTCAAGACCATGATCGATATTCCGGAGGATCCCAAGACCCTTTCGGACGAATATATCCGTACCGGCACCGAGGTCGAGGCAATCGACACCGTGGGCGAGTCCTTCGACCACGTGGTGACCGCCAAGGTGCTCACCAAGACCCCGCACCCCGATAGCGACCACATGTACGTGTGCTCGGTCGATGTGGGCGACAAGAATCTCGACGCCGACGGCAACCCCGCTCCGCTGCAGATCGTCTGCGGCGCGCAGAACTTCGAGGCCGGCGACCACATCGTCACGGCAATGATCGGCGCTGTCCTGCCCGGTGACGTCAAGATCAAGAAGAGCAAACTTCGCGGCGTCGTGTCCATGGGCATGAACTGCTCCGCGCGCGAGCTCGGCCTGGGCGGCGACCACTCCGGCATCATGATCCTGCCCGAGGATACGCCCTGCGGCATGCCGTTTGCCGAGTACGTGGGCTCGAGCGACACCGTGCTCGACTGCGAGATCACGCCCAACCGTCCCGACTGCCTGTCCATGATCGGCATGGCCCGCGAGACCGGCGCCATCTTCGACCGCGATTTCCACGTTGAGCTGCCCGCCATCAAGGTCGAGACCGGCCGCGCGACCGACGACGAGCTTTCCGTCGAGATTGCCGACGAGGGTCTGTGCGACCGCTATGTTGCCCGCATCGTGCGCAACGTGAAGGTCGGCCCCTCGCCCGACTGGATGGTCAAGCGCCTCAACGCCCTGGGCGTGCGCCCGCACAACAACATCGTCGACATCACCAACTACGTGATGATGCTCACCGGTCAGCCGCTGCACGCCTTTGACCTGGACACCTTTGTCGAGCGCGAGGGCAGGCGTCGCGTGGTGGTTCGCGCCGCCCAGCAGGACGAGAAGTTCACGACGCTCGACGGCGAGGAGCGCACGCTCGACGCCGGCATGGGCCTCATTACCGACGGCGAGCGTCCCGTGGCGCTGGCCGGCGTTATGGGCGGCATGGATTCCGAGATCGAGGACGACACCGTCGACGTGATGGTCGAGAGTGCCTGCTTCAACGCCGGTCGCACCTCGCACACCAGCCGCGACCTGTCGCTGATCTCCGACGCCTCCATTCGCTTTGAGCGCCAGGTCGACGAGACCGGCTGCGTGGACGTCGCCAACGTTACCTGCGCGCTCATCGAGGAGATCGCCGGCGGCGAGGTCGCTCCCGGCTATGTTGATGTGTTCCCCGCGCCCAAGACCATCGACAGCATTAAACTGCGCCTGGCCCGCGTGCATGCCATCTGCGGTGCCGACATCGAGCCCGACTTTATCGAGCGCTCGCTCACCCGTCTGGGCTGCACCGTCGAGCGCGACGGCGAGGACTTTATGGTCACTCCGCCGAGCTTCCGCCCCGACCTGCCGCGCGAGATCGATCTGATCGAGGAGGTCCTGCGCCTGTGGGGCATGGGCCGCGTGACGGCGACCATCCCGGCTGCCAAGAACCACATCGGCGGCCTGACCCGCGAGCAGAAGCTCACCCGCAAGGTCGGCGAGATCCTGCGCGCCTGCGGCCTCAACGAGACCACGACCTTTGGCTTTGCCGCCCCGGGCGACCTGGAGAAGATCGGTATGTCCACCGAGGGTCGCGGTTGCCCCGTGGTGCTCATGAACCCGCTGGTAGCCGAGCAGACCGAGATGCGCCGCTCGCTGCTGCCGGGCCTGCTGCAATCCGTGGCCTATAACGAGGCCCACGGCACGCCCAACGTGCACCTGTACGAGGTCGGCAGCCTGTTCCACGGTCGCGAGAACGCCAGCCTGCCCAAGGAGACCAAGTCCGTGGCGGGTGTGCTCTCGGGCCAGTGGAGCGAGCAGTCCTGGAACATGAAGTACCGCAAGCTGCGCTTCTTCTCTGGCAAGGGCATCGTCGAGGAGCTGCTTGCCCAGCTGCGCATCGAGAAGGTTCGCTTCCGTCCCGTCGAGGGCGAGGGCTACGCTTTCTTGCAGCCGGGTCGTGCGGCCGAGGTTCTGTCCGGCGGCACCGTACTGGGCTGGGTCGGCGAGATTCACCCCGAGGCGCGCGAGGCTTGTGGTATCGACGAGGTCGTCGTTGCCTTTGAGCTCGATCTGGACAAGCTGATCAAGGGCGCCCGCAACCAGGAGAACTACCGCGAGTTCTCGCAGTACCCGGCTGTTGAGCATGACCTGGCTATCGTGGTCGACAACTCCGTGACCTGCGAGGATCTTGAGCGCCGCATTACCAGCGCCGGCGGCAAGCTGCTCGAGGGCGTGCGCCTGTTCGACGTCTACCGCGATCCCATCCGCATCGGTGCGGGCAAGAAGTCCATGGCCTTTGCGCTTACGTATCGCTCCGACGACCACACGCTCACCAGCGAAGAGGTCGAAAAGGCGCACCAGAAGATCGTCACCAAGGTGTGCAAGGGCGTAAACGGCGAGGTCCGCGGCTAGGGCTTGCGCTGGGAGCGTAGGGCCTGATGGCGGTTGCTGTGGCCTTTGCGTGACCGCGGTGTTCGGAATAAGGCATCGTTGAGCCTGCATATATGACACGCGCATTACATAACGGCGTGCTGCTTTGTCGGCAGCGCGCCGTTTTGCTATGATAGCCCGCGGCGTGTTACGAATCTGACAATGCGTAACACTGACAAGGTGATTTAAGCGGCGTTGCAATTTCGTGCGCCGATAACCGGGAGGCGTACATGCACATTCCAGATAATTATCTGTCCCCGCAGACCGATGCCGTGCTGGCAGTGGCAATGGTTCCCGTGTGGGCCCATTGCATCAAGAAGGTGCGCGCCACGCTCGATCGCGAGCACATGGCTTTCCTGGGCATCTGCGCCGCGTTCTCCTTCCTGCTCATGATGTTCAACGTGCCGCTGCCTGGCGGCACCACTGGTCACGCTGTTGGCGGCGCGCTCATCGCGCTGCTGCTTGGCCCCGAGGCCGCGGCTATCGCTGTCTCGGTCGCGCTGGCGCTGCAGGCGCTGCTATTTGGCGACGGCGGCGTTCTGTCGTTTGGCGCCAACTGCTTTAACATGGCCTTTGTGCTGCCGTTTGTCGCTGCTATCGTGTTTCGTGCGCTCAACAGCCGTCTGCACGATAAGAGCTGGGGCACTTCGGTTTCGGCCATCGTAAGCGGCTGGGTCGGCCTGTGCCTGGCGGCCCTGTGCGCGGC
>CABSAN010000087.1 GCA_902475785.1 uncultured Collinsella sp. | reverse complement strand
GCGTGCCGCAGACTTCCATAAGGTTGATGGTGCGGTCGCCGACAAGCTCATGAATACGATCGATGAGCTCGCGAGCCAGCTTGGGGTCGCGAAATGCCGAAAAGTCGATACCGGAGCGAACCGGCTGCGCCGCCGCCACTAGTATGCCTCGGCCGGGTTGGTGGCGAGTTGGTCCTCTTCGGCCAGCTCGGTCATGGTATTGACGAGCTCGAGTGTCTCTTGGGCTTCCTGCTCGTCGACAATCTGAATGCCAAAGCCGGCGTGCACGAGAATATAGTCGCCTACCTGTGCCGTCGGCACGAGGCGCAGCGAAACGGGGCGCTCGATGCCCATCATGTCGACGGTCGCCTTAAGGTCGTCGTCGCGTTTGACCACTTTACCGGGAACGGCAAGGCACATAATGTTCCCCTTTTATACGTTTTGCGCTGGATAGGCGCCTAATTACCCATCAGTTGATGGTAGCGCTCGCGGGAGTCACGAGCAAACGCGTTACACCTGTGAGACGGCTGGGCACAGCGGCGTGCGAGAGCGAGCTACTGCGATGCAATCTGCGCAAGACGAGCGCTTGCGACCGCCGCCTGACCGTAGGCGATGCAGCCGTCGTTGACGGGCACGGCGTGGGGGACCAAGACGGCAAGACCGGCGTCTTTGAGTTCGTGGGTAAGGAGCTGAAGCAAAAGCCGGTTCATGAACACGCCGCCCGAGAGCGCGACGGTGTCGAGGCCTTCGCGCGCGCAGATTTCGCGTGCGAAGTGGGTCGTAGCGTGCGTAATGGCGATGTGAAACCCGAGGGCGAGCCTGTCGGCCGGCGCGCCTGCCTCGAGTCCATTCAGAAGAGCTTCGATGAGCGGTTGGGGGTCCAAGATGGGGGAGTCGTCGGCAGACGTGAATACGCCTGCGTGATTGCCGTCGAGACGAACGGTCTTACCGCCGAGCGCGCGCCAGGCGGCGGCTTCGAGCTCGATGGCGGGTTCGCCCTCGTAGGTTGCCTGGCCGCAAATGCCCAAAATCGCGGCTGCGGCATCAAACAGGCGACCCATGCTGCTGGTGCGCGGACTGTTGATGCCGCGCTCGATCATCGTTGCCGTTATGCTGCGCGTCTGCTCGTCAAGGCTGTCCAAGAGTCCCGCGGCGCCCGGGTGCTCGAGCAGGTTGAGCTCGCTGAGCAGGGCAAAGGCGTTGCGCCGGGCATCGCGCACGGATGCGGCACCGCCTGGCAGCGCCCAGGTGCGCAGGTGCGCGGCGCGTTCAAAATCGGCAAGGCCGGCGATAAGAAACTCACCGCCCCATATGGTGCCGTCGGTGCCGGCGCCGGTGCCGTCAAAGGCGATGCCAAGGATGCGCGCGTCGGTTGTAAGCTGGCCCGCGGCGATAGCCTCGGCCATTACGCTCGCGATATGCGCATGATGGTGCTGCACCTCGACGAGCGGCAGATTGCATTTTCGCGCCTGCTCGCGCGCCCACTGGCTCGATAGATAGCTGGGGTGTAAATCGCAGGCCAAGGCGGCGGGCGCCAAGTCAAAGAGATCTTCCAGGCGCGTGCGTGCGGCGTTCCAGGCATCGAAGGTCCCGCCGTTTTCAACATCGCCGATATGCTGCGACACAAAACAGGCCACATGGCCGTCGGCGTCCTCGCGTGTGAGCGCGATCGTGGCTTTTTGCTGCGGCCCGCAGGCGAGCACGCAGGGCGCGACGGCGTCGAGTGCCGGCAGCGGCAACGGCTGAGGCGCATATCCGCGAGCGCGGCGCACGGGCATAACGACCCCATCGACCGCGCGTACCACGGAGTCGTCGTAGCGTGAGAGAATCGCACGGTCGTTGCCGAGCAGCGCGTCGGCAATGCCGGCGGCAACGAGGTGTTCCCAGGCGAGGCCGTCATCAGTTTCGATAGGTTCCTCGCTCAGGTTTCCGCTGGTCATGACTAGCGCGTGCATGTCATGCGATGCGGCAGCTGCAAGCAGCAGATGCTGAAGCGGTGTATAGGGGAGCATAACGCCGAGCTCGGGTAGATCGTGCGCGACGGATGGCGCGAGTGTAAGGGCGTCGGGGGAATCTTCCTCGCCAACAGCACGCCGGCGCAACAGCACGATGGGACGGATGCTACCGGTTAGCAAGCCGCGCTCGGCATCATCGACATGGCACAGGCGTTCAGTATCGGCAAGGCTGCGCACCATAACGGCAAGCGGCTTGTTGCTGCGGCGCTTGCGACGGCGCAGCTCGACCACCGCCTGCTCATTGGCGGCATTACAGGCCAGATGGAATCCGCCCAGCCCCTTGATAGCGACAATGCCGCCGCTGGCCAGCAGCTCGACACAGCGGTCAATAATGGCATCGCTGGTTTCGCGCGTGCTACCGACGGCTGGCGTCGCCCCCAGGCCCTCGAGCTCCATGTCGCCCGCTGCCTCGCGCCAGGTAATATGTGGCCCGCAGTCAAAGCAGGCATCGGGCTGCGCATGAAAGCGCCGGTCAAGCGGGTCGGCATACTCTGCGGCGCACTCGGGGCACATGGGAAAGCAATCCATCGACGTGGCCGCTCGGTCATAAGGCAGCGACCGGATGATGGTAAAACGCGGCCCGCAGTTAGTGCAGTTGATAAAGGGGTAGTGATAGCGTCGGTCGGCGGGGTCGAACAGCTCGCGCAGACAGTCGTCACAGGTGGCGATATCGGGGGAGATGAGCGTCGTGTGCATGGTCTGATCCCGCGACGCTACGATACGAAAGGCCTGCTCATCGTCGGCATCCCAAGCATCGGGTTCCAGGTCTGCAACAGCGACATGCTCAACGCGGGCCGCGGCAGGCGCGTGCTCCGACAGCGCGGCGACAAAGCCGTCGAGCGCCTCGACCGAAGCATGCGCCTCGATGTGCACGCCATCGCCCGCGTTGAGCACCCAGCCGCAAATGCCATGCGCCATAGCCTCGCGATACACAAATGGCCGCATGCCAACGCCCTGCACAATGCCCGTCACATGAATATGCACATGCCGCATGCGACCCTCCCTCATTGAAGTGCGTGTTGTTAGAGCCCCAAGCTTTGCTTGGTGGCGGCGCAGGCGAGCTCGCCGTGCTTAACGCCGCGCAGCCCCAGCAACCGGTCCGCCAGCTCGTAGACGCGTTTGCCGCGACCCTTGAGCGCCAGAATCTCCAGGCAGTTGTGGTGGTCCAGATGCACGTGCATGGTCGAGACAATCTCGTCGGTGTAGTCGTGCTGCACCTCGTCCAGACGGCGCGTCAGATCGCCGGTATGGTGGTCATAGATCATGGTGAGCGAACCGATGACCTGCTCGTCGGGCGTGCGCATCTGCTCCTTGGCGATTGAGGCACGAATCAGATCGCGTACGGCCTCGGAACGGTTAGCCACGTCACCGCGGCGTGCGATCTGCTCGTCAAAGCGGCGCAGCAGGTCGTCGGGCGCGGTGACCGAAAAGCGGACCAGCTCGGAGCTGGAGCCGCTGCAGCGGCAGTTCGCATCGTCGTCCGCACCGCAATCGTGCTCGTGCTCGGCCACGTTACACCAGTTTCACAGAGCCGACGGAGTTATGATCTGCCTCGATGGCCTCCTCGTAGCCCTCGAGCGCATCGTGCGCCTCGTGCAGCGCAGACATGGCGGCCTCGAGCTTGGCGCCAATGCGCTCCATGTCAAAGTTCTCGGTCGCATGCAGCAGCTGATGGCTCCACTCGTGAGCGAGCTCAATGGTGTCGTCGACCTGCTTGACGCTCATGGCAAGCTGGCTCATGTTCATTCCGACGTCATGCATGGGAATCTCCTTTTGTGCGGGGCGATATGGTGGTTCAGATTCTACTACGCCCGCCTTGGGCGCCGCCGCATAAGAAAACGGGTGCGAGTCCGTCTGACCCGCACCCGTTCACTGGGGGCTGTTTGTGTCTACCATACTATCCGTGGTCGCATGCCTTGCGTTTGGCACTCCGGCGAGCGGTGCGAAACCGCTCATGGACGGCAGACAAGTAACAAGCGTATTACAGATGTTTCTCCAGCAGTGCCTGAAGCCTTGCCTTGGGTAAGGCGCCGACCGAGCGGTCGACCTCCTCGCCGTTCTTAAAGACGATTAGCGTGGGGATGCTCATGACGCCAAACTTCATGGCCAGATCCTGGTTGTCGTCGACGTTGCACTTGGCCACGGCCAGCTTGCCGGTCAGCTCGTCGGCAACCTCGTCTACGATGGGCGAGAGCGAGCGGCAAGGGCCGCACCACGGGGCCCAAAAATCAACCAGTACGGGCAGGCTATCGTTGACGACAGCGTCGAAGTTCTCGGGGGTAATCTGCTTGATGTCAGCCATGGTGACCTCCATAATGCGACGCGGCTCGGCCGCGTAAAACTCAGTACGACCGTGCTTATACCCAGCGGCTCGTAAAGCAACCACTCGCGGGCGGCTCTTTTATATAATGGTGGGCACGCAAACGATTGGAGAGCGCATGCCCACGTCACAAAGCCAGAAAAAAGAAGCCATCGCTCAGGCGACCGAGCAGGAGCTCGCGTCGCTTGCGGATCGCGGCGTGCGTATCTCGGGCAACGCGTGCTCGCCGATTGTGCTGGTCAAAGGCGATTTGGATGAAGCCGAGTGCTCGGGTGGCGAGCTGGCTGCCGGCGCGGATGGCGCCGCGTTGCGCAAGGCGCTCGGGGCAATCGGTTACGCGCCCGAAGATTTTTGTGTGCTGGCGAGTGTTGCCGGCGCAGGCGACGGAGCTGTGGCGGTGGGCCACGCCCTGCCGTGCGACCTGTTCCGCGAGGCGCTTGAGGCCTTGGACCCCGAGGCGGTGCTGCTGCTCGATAACAGCGCGGCCGATGTCATGCGCGAAACCTACGCCGACATGCTCGTGGCGATTGATGACTTCGACACCGCCATGCTCAAGCCCGGTCTGATCGCCCATGTGCAGGGCCGCCGCGTGCTCGCGCTCGATGGCTTTGAGGCGGCGCTGACCGACAAAGCGGCCAAGCAGCGCATGTGGGCCTATATCAAGCAGCTGACCCCGGCGGCTGCTCCACTGTAGCGGATTGGCGCCGGCGAGCGATTACCTGGCGGGCATGCCGTCGACCATGCGCGGCGGCCGTCCAAAGATGCCTCCTACGCTATCGAGAGCTCGGCTATCTTCAGCTTGCTAGTTCGAAAATGGACCCGCCGCATGATTGAATCTTTATTTCAACTTTACACCTGGCTTTACAGCTGTCTTGTCAGCTGTAAAGCCAGGTGTCATACTAAAGCCCCAAGATTCGCCAAAAGAGAGGGGCCTTGATGGCACA
>CABSAN010000086.1 GCA_902475785.1 uncultured Collinsella sp. | reverse complement strand
CTTCGTTAAACGAGCGCTAGGGTGTCACCCTTACACCAACATTTTCGACGCGATCCTCAAATCGGCCTTTTCCACCCTCACAAAAATACAAATCTGAACTAACTGTCCAGCGGCACTCTCAGCCAGCCACAAAAAGGCCCTCCGGTGAATGCAATTCACCGGAGGGCCCCATACAAAACGTGGGCTCTGCCCACACTCCCTTTTTATTCAGCCCTAGTCATCGCGCAAAGCCCCTTCGGCAGCACACGGTGCAGCCGAGTCACCGCAGGCCGGGGCGGGAGGAGCGGAGTTTCCTCCTGAGCGACTCTGCTTGCAGCCGGAGCGAAAGGGGGAAATCTCCGCCCCTCCCGCCCCGGCCGGACAGCCCACGCTACACCGTGTGCTGCGGCAGGTCCTGCAGGGCGATGACGTCCATGCCCATGTCGTTGGCGCTGCCGTGACCCTGCTGGTCCTCGCGCACGGCCTCGATGGCGCTCACGTACGTGTTGGCCGCAGACATCGCCGTCACGCAGGTCACGCCGCGGCGCACCGCCTCGGTACGCAACAGATAGCCGTCGCCGCGCGAACCCGGGCCATACGGCGTGTTGATGATCACCGCAATCTTGCCGTCGGCGATGAGGTCACCGATGTTGGGACGCTCGCCGTCGTGCGGACCGCTGATCTTTTCCACGACCTCGCACGTCACGTTGCCTCCGCGCAGCACGCGCGCCGTACCCTCGGTAGAGCAGATGTCAAAGCCCAGGTAGCGCAGGATACGCGCGACCGAAAGGATGTGACGCTTGTCGCGGTCGCACACGCTAATGAACACCTTGCCGCAGCTCGGATCGGGCAGCTTGTAGTCAATCGCCAGCTGCGTCTTGGCGTATGCCTCGGGATAGCTCTTGGCGATACCCATGACCTCGCCCGTCGACTTCATCTCGGGTCCCAGGATAACGTCAGCTCCCGGGAAACGGCCCCAGGGCATAACGGCTTCCTTCATGCAGAACCAGTCCAGCTGACGCTCGTCGCTCGGCAGGCCCAGGCTCGCGATGGAATCGCCCGCCATGATACGCGCCGCGCACTTGGCCAGCGGCACGCCGGTGGCCTTGGAGATGAACGGCACGGTACGGCTGGCACGCGGGTTGGCCTCGATCACGTAGACGGTCTCGCCCTTGATGGCATACTGCACGTTGACCAGGCCGCGTACGCCCAGCGCCATCGCGATGCGGCGCGTGGTCTCGCGAAGCTTTGCCTGTAGGCTCTCGCTAAAGCTGAACGGCGGGATGCAGGTCGCAGAGTCGCCGGAGTGAATACCGGCCTCCTCGATATGCTCCAGAATGCCGCCGATGTAGACCTCCTCGCCGTCGCACAGGGCGTCGACGTCGGACTCGATCGCACCCTCCAGGAAGCGGTCCAGGTACACCGGGTAGTCGGGGCTAATGCGCGCAGCCTCGGCCATGTAATCGCGCAGATGCTCGGCATCGTAGGCGATCATCATGCCGCGGCCGCCCAGCACGTAGCTCGGACGCACCAGCAGCGGGTAGCCGATGTGCGCGGCCACGGCCTCGGCCTCCTCAAACGAGGTGGCTTGGCCCGCCGGCGGATACATGATACCCAGCTTGTCGAGCAGGGCGGCGAAGCGCTCGCGGTCCTCGGCAAAGTCGATGGCGTCGGGCTTGGTGCCCATAATGTTCACGCCGCTCTCCTCGAGCATGCGCGCCAGCTTAAGCGGGGTCTGGCCGCCGAGCGTCACCACGACGCCGTCGGGACGCTCAACATCGATGACATCCATGACGTCCTCGTAGGTGAGCGGCTCAAAGTACAAGCGGTCCGAGGTGTCGTAGTCAGTCGAGACGGTCTCGGGGTTGCAGTTGACCATGATGGTCTCGAAGCCGCGGGCTGCCAGCGCATAGCTCGCGTGCACGCAGCAGTAATCGAATTCGATACCCTGGCCAATGCGGTTGGGGCCGGCGCCCAGGATCATCGCTTTGGGCTTGTCCGCCGGCGTGGTCTCGTCGGGAGCCACGCACTTCTTGGCATCCGGGCTCGTGCGGTAAATGTTCTCGTACGTCTTGTAGTGGTACTCCGTGGCGCTCGAGAACTCCGCAGCGCAGGTATCGACCGTCTTCATGCTGGGGACCACGCCCAGACCCTTACGATAGGCGCGCACAAAGCGCTCATCGGAGCCGGTCAGCGCGGCAATCTCGGCGTCACTCGTGCCGTACTGCTTGAGCAGGCGCATCGCGTCGGCGTCAATGTCCTCCACACGCAGGCCGCGGATGCTCTCCTGGACCTGCACCATGTCGTTGATGCGGTTGAGGTACCACGGGTCGATGCCGCAGATGGCATGGATACGCGCGACATCCCAGCCGCGGCGCAGGGCTTCGACCACAAAGAAAATGCGGTGCTCAGTCGGGGTTGCCACGGCCTGAGTGAGCTCATCGTCGCTCAGTTTGTCGGCGCCCTCCTTGCCACCGGCGCAGATACCCTGGTGACCGTCCTCCAGCGAACGCATGGCCTTGCCGAAGGCCTCCTCAAAGGTGCGGCCGATCGCCATAATCTCGCCCACGGCCTTCATGCGCGTGGTGAGCGTGGGGTCGGTGCCCTTGAACTTCTCGAAGGCAAAGCGCGGCACCTTGACCACGCAGTAGTCGATCGTGGGCTCAAAGCAGGCGGGCGTTGCCTTGGTGATGTCGTTGACGATCTCGTCGAGCGTATAGCCCACAGCCAGGCGCGCGGCGGCCTTGGCGATGGGGAAACCCGTGGCCTTGGAGGCCAGCGCGGACGAACGGCTCACACGCGGGTTCATCTCGATGACGATCAAGCGACCGGTGTTGGGGTTCACGGCAAACTGTACGTTGGAGCCACCGGTCTCGACGCCGATCTTCTCCAGAATGGCGAGCGAGGCCACGCGCATGCGCTGATACTCAAGATCGGAGAGTGTCTGCGCCGGCGCCACGGTGATGGAGTCGCCGGTGTGCACGCCCATGGGGTCGAGATTCTCGATGGAGCACACGATGATGCCGTTGCCGGCGTGGTCGCGCATGACCTCCATCTCATACTCTTTCCAGCCCTCGATGGACTCCTCGACCAGCACCTCGTGGGCAGGCGAGAGCTCCAGGCCCTGGCTCACGATGGAGACGAGCTCCTCGTGGGTGTGAGCGATGCCGCCGCCGGCGCCGCCGAGGGTAAAGCTCGGGCGCAGTACGCAGGGATAGCCCACGCGCTCGGCAATAGCCTCGGCGTCGGCCACGCTGTAGGCATAGCCCGAGCGCGCGACCTCCAGGCCAATCTCGGCCATGGCCTCGTTAAAGAGCTTGCGGTCCTCGCCGCGCTCGATAGCGGCCAGGTCGCAGCCGATCATCTCGACGCCGTACTTGTCCAGCGTGCCGTCTTTCGCCAGTTCGACGGCGGCGTTCAGACCGGTCTGGCCGCCCAGCGTGGGAAGCAGCGCGTCCGGGCGCTCTTTCTTGATTACGCGCTCGATAAACTCGGCGGTGATGGGCTCGACATAGGTGCGGTCGGCAAGACCCGGGTCGGTCATGATGGTCGCCGGGTTGGAGTTGACCAGGATGACCTCAAAGCCATCCTCCTTGAGCACCTTGCAGGCCTGGGCGCCGGAGTAGTCGAACTCACAGGCCTGGCCAATAACGATGGGACCCGAACCAATGACGAGGATGCGCTTGATGTCAGTACGTTTCGGCATGTTAGTTCTCCTCGGTTTCGGTCGCGGCAATCTCGGCAAAATTCCAGCCGGCAAGGCGGTCCTTCGCGGTGTCGATGTCCAGGTAGTTCTCCTCGCCGTCCATGAGTCGCGTAAAGGCGGTGAAGAGATAGTGGGCATCGGTGGGGCCGGGCGAGGCCTCGGGGTGGTACTGGACCGAGAAGCACGGGGCGTCGAGCAGCTGGATGCCCTCGGCGGTGCCGTCGTTGAGGTTCACGTGCGTCAGGCGAATGCGGCCGAAGCGCTCGTTCATCACGACTGGCGCGATGCCGCGACGCACCCAGGCGCGCAGGTCGCCATCGGCCGCATACTCGGTCTCGCCGCCGGAAAGCTCCGGGATCAGTTTGCCCAGACTGGGGAACAGCAGGCCAAAGCCGTGGTTTTGCGCGGTGATCTCCACGCGACGGCTCACCAGGTTCATAACCGGCTGGTTACCGCCACGGTGACCGAATTTAAGCTTTTCCATTTGGGCGCCGCACGCCAAGCTAATCATCTGGTGACCAAGGCAAATACCAAAGACCGGCACCTTGCCGATCAGCTGCTGCACCTGCTCGTAGGTCTCTACCACGGCATCGGGGTCGCCGGGGCCGTTGGATAAAAAGACACCGTCGGGATTCATGTCGAGCACCTCACTCGCGGGCGTATCCCACGGCACGACAGTAAGGTCGCAGCCGGCACGGACCAGGCCCTCCAGGATGCCGCGCTTCACGCCGCAGTCGTAGGCGACCACTTTGTGGCGGGCAGGAGCGGCAGGGGCAAGCGCAAAGTCATGCGTAGCAGGCAGGTCGCTCGCAGCAAAGGCATGAGGCGCGGGGCAGCTCACGGTCTTGACCAGGTTCTCGCCCACCAGCGTCGGCGCTGCGGCCAGACGCTCGGCAAGCTCGGCGACGTCAAAGATCTCGGTCGAGATAATGCCCATCTTGGAACCGTTGTCGCGCAGGTGGCGCACAAGAGCGCGGGTGTCGACGCCCTCGATAGCGACGATGCCGTGGACACGCAGGTACTCCGGCACGCTGACGGCCGAGCGCCAGTTGGAAGGCGTGGCGCACATGTCGCGGACGATCATGCCGCGCATGGCGGGAGCGCTCGCGGGGCGAGCGGTATCGCCGGGGAAGGCCGACTGGACGTCGGTCTCGTCGATGCCATAGTTGCCGATCTGCGGATAGGTCATGGTTACGATTTGGCCGGCATAGCTCGGATCGGTCATGACCTCAAAGTAGCCCTCAAGCGAGGTGTTGAAGCAGACCTCGCCGGTCGCGGTACCCTCGGCACCGCATGCACGGCCATAAAAAATGGTCCCATCCTCAAGGTACAGGATGCAGGGACCGCAGGTGCCCTTGCTGGTTTTGGCCAGCATGCGCTGGCAAAGCTCGCTGGGCGCGAAGGTGCGGGCAGCGGTGCCCGCAGTATGGTTGTTCGCCATAATTCTCCTTCCCGGTCTCTCCGGACCGGCTTAAAGGTTGGTAGTTAGGCCTTGCGGTATTTTAACCGCAAGTATGCGCCATGGCGTTAATTTCATCGAAATGTTTACGAAATGATAATTATGACTTTCTATGCATAATGATTTTTCTGGGACGGGGATTAAAAAAGGCTCTGTTAGACCAGGATTGACATACATGTGTCCCCACGGTGCCATATCGTTGA
>CABSAN010000085.1 GCA_902475785.1 uncultured Collinsella sp. | reverse complement strand
GTCGGCGGGGCCATTGTGGCTCTTGACAGCGGATTGGGTCATATGAGCGAAAACGGCCCCAAGCGAGCAAGGTGACGTGAAATGAAAGGGCGCTGACCTTCTGGTCGCGCCCTTGAAATTGAACGTCAGATTGCCGCTTGGGGCCGTTTGCAGCGTCGAGCAGTTACGCGGTTTGGTAAAACCGCGTAACTAAATAAGCTTTGTCGACTCCAGCTTTTCGATGATCCAGTCGTTGGCTTTGATGACCGGGCGGCGGAAGACCACACCTAGGGCCAGCGACGGAATCAGGTAGCTCGCCAAGATACCCAGCTCAATCCAGTACTCCATATGGTAGGCACCGGCCATGGCAGCGTGCATGGCGTTGATGCCGTGGGTAAACGGCAGGAACGGATAGATCGCCTGGAACACAGGGCCGGTCATCTCGATGGGGAACGTGCCGCCCGAACCGCCGACCTGCATGACCAACAGCACGACAGCGAGCGCCTTGCCGATATCGCCAAACGACACCGTAAGCGTGTAGACGATATTGGAGAACACGAGACTCGCAACCCAGCCCGCCAGCACAAACTGCAGTGGGTTGTCGCACTGAATGCCAAAGAACAGGATGTCGCCCGCGCACACGAGCGTCGCCTGCAGCAGGGCCAAACCGCCAAAGAACAGGTAGCGACCCAGGTAGATCTCGTGCAGGCGCACGGGGATGAGCTCGTTGACGAGCTCATCGTCAACCGAGACCTTCATCATGGCCGCCAGTACGATCGAGCCGACCCACAGCGACAGAATCGTGTAGAACGGCGCCATGGCCGAACCGTAGTTGCGGATCGGATAGACCGGCTTGCGGTCGAGCGCGACGGGGCCGGAAAGCGACACGGCCAAACCCTCGGGATCATTACCGATCATCGTCTTGATCGTGGCCAGATCGTCCGACATAAGGGCACCGTCGAGCTCGTCCTTGAAAGCGCTAATCTTGTCCGACGCCTCACCCAGCTGATCGGAAGCTTTGTTGACCAGCTTTGCAGCCTTGGAGAGGCCCTTTGCCAGCGAACCGGATGCGTCGGTCAGACCGTCTACGGCACTATCCAGATCGCCCGAGATACCGTTGAGCGAATCCAAAACGCCCGAAATAGTCTTCTTGAGTTCTTTGGCCTTGACCGAAAACGTAGAGTCGTAGTCAGTCTTGGCGCCCGAGATACCAGCCTTAGCATCCGCGATTGCCTGATCGACCTCGGCACGCGACTTGTTAACCTCTGCCATGCTGTCCGAGAGGGACTTTGCGGTTGCCTTCAGGTCCTTGGCGTTGTTGCGATGCTCCGTCGCGATCCTGCCCAGCGATGTCGCCACAGACTTAAGACTATCCTGGAGCTTTTCGTCACTCACCTGCTCGGCAAAACTGCGAAGCTGGTTAGCCACGTCATCGATATCGTTGGCACGCGATTCGAGTGCCGACGCGGCTTTGTTGAGCTGGGTCACCGTAACGTCGACATGCTGGTTCGCGGCGTCAAACGCCTTCGCAAGCTCGGTAGACACGTTGTCGAATGAGCCCGCGCTTCCGTCGATCGCGGTGTTGATGGCGTCGTTGGCTGCCTTGAGCGCTTCCTCGGAATCGCTCACACCGTTCTTTGCGTGCTCCATCAGCTGCTTCGTCGACTCATCAACAGTGCCCGTCTGCTTGAGCATGCCGCCCGCCGATGTCAGTGAATCGGACGTAGAGCTCAAAATGCCCGCGAGCGACGTCGCACTCGCCTGAACATCCTGCAGGTCCTCGACCGAATCGCCCAGCGTAGAGGAAAGATTGGCGATAAAGTTGCTGACCTGATCGGTGCTCATGTAATCGAGCAGGCTGGACACGGTCTTAAGGCCGATGGTCGTGATGGTCTTGGTAAAGGTCTCATTCACCTGGCTCTGGACGGCGCTCGAACCCTTTTCGGTCACGATCTGGGCGATGGCGTTAGCCTTCTGGTTTTCGTAGAACTCGATATCGGCGTGCTTCACCTCGGTCGAGAAAAGCGTCATCATGTCGGCGCTAAACGTTTTAGGGATAACGACGGCAGCGTAGTACGCGCCCGACTTAACGCCCTCAATCGCCTTATCGCGATCGTTGAGAACGACCCAGTCGAAGTTCTCATTGCCGCGCAGGGTGGCGGTTACGTTTTCGCCCACGTTGACCTCGACGGGAATCAGATCGCTCTCGTAGCCCTCGTCGGTGTTGACCACGGCGATCTTAAGATTGCCGGTGTTGCCGTACGGATCCCAGCTGCCGGCGATGTTAAACCACGCGTACAGACACGGCACGATAATGAGACCCATCACGACGACCATGCCGATCACGGAGCGAGACACGTTTTGGACATCGCGCTTAAACAGGTGCAGGATGTTCTTCATTTATGCCTTACCTCCTTTAGAGTGCTTGCCAAGCGGGGTGGTATCTCCATCATTTGTAGCTGTGCTGTCGCTGCCCTGAGCTTTACGATGCGCACCGATATGCGGCAGACGGCTCGTAGGCTGTTCGCCGCCCTTGGCACCACGCTCGCTGGCGTTGAGACCAAACATGCGACGGGCAGCAGGGATGGCAGCCGTGTGCTCGCGCATCTCGCGGCGAAGATCCTCGTCCGAAAGCGCCGAGATACGCATCTGGGTATTGAGGCTCGCACGGATGTACTCGATGTTGATGAGCCAGCCACAGATGGCGATAACCGAAATGATCCAGATAACGAGCAGGATGATCTTGCCGTTATTGTCGATATCGAGCACCGTCGACAGTACAAAGAGCAGAACCTGCACGCCTACCACGGCGGCAAAACCGCCCTTGATGTAGTACGGGTAGCGATGCTCAAACGCCACGGCATGATCGAGCAGCTCGCGACGGTACGAATCCGAATCGAGCATGACGCGCATGGCCGTGCGCAGCGAATAGCGCTGGCGCGGCAGGTCGTTGGACTCGCAGATCATAAGGCCCGTCGTGGAAAGCTGCTTATCAAAGAGCAGGTTGAGGTTGAGCAGCAACGGGCGCAGCTGCAGACCGATAAAGAGCGCGATGATAAGGAACACGCCCAGGATGCACAGGTTGAACAGGTAGTTGAACGAATACATGCCACCGACGGTCTCGCGCAGCAGGTTGATGCCATAGGTGAAGGGCAGCAGCGGATGCAGCCATTGGAAGAAACCTGGCATCATCTCGATGGGATACATGCCCGACGAGCCGGGGATCTGCACAATGACGAGGATGACGCCAATGGCTTTACCGATATGCTTAAAGGTGGTGGACAGCGCATAGATGATGTTGACGTAGGTGAACGAGATAGCGATGCCGCCCAGCACAAAGAGCAGCGGATTGACGCACTGAACGCCAATGACCAGGTCGCCCACCGTAACGATAATGGCCTGGAACGCGCCCAGGATCACCAGCAGCAGCCAGCGGCCAAAGTAGCCCTGACGCGCCGTAAAGCTACCGATGCCCTCGCGGTCGACCTCAAGTTTGTAGATGGCGATGAGCACGTAGCCGCCTACCCACAGCGCCAGATTGGTGTAGAAGGGCGCGATGCCCGAGCCAAAGCTCTTGACCGGATAGATTGACTTGGATGTCAGCTCAACCGGAGATGCCATGAAATCTGCCACGTCATTGACGTCGACGTCCATGAGGTCGGCTAACTCGCCCATAGACTCAGAGGTCTGCAGCGCCGCAATGTCATTGGCGGCGGTCGCGAGCTTGTCCTGAACCTTGGCAAGGGAGGCGTCGGTTTGGGACAGCGTGGTCTTTGCCTGCTTGAGCGTGGCGTCGAGCTGCGCCAGCGTGCCGCGCGCGCTCGCTATCGTGGGGGTCATGCCCGACACAATGCCGGTCAAATCGCCCGAAACGGCGGCAAAGGAGTCAAGCGCGCTCGAAGCCTTCGGCAGCGCGTTTTGACCCAGATCTGCCTGGGCCTGGCCAAGGTTGGTCGCCCCGGTCTGAATTGCGTTATTGATAGCGTCGCTGGCACCCGAGACAGCCGCGGCATCATTTGCCATGGCGCTCGACTGCGCGGACAGACTGTTCTTGATATTCTGCAGCTGGTCGTTCTGCTTCTTGAGCGCATCGATCGTCGAGGCGATCAGTGCGTCGATCCGATCCGATCCCGTCGAGGTATCGCCGGCAAGAATCTGCAGGCGGCCGATAACTGCGGTGTTGTGATCGATCGTTGCCTGGAGAGACTCGAGCGAGTTGTCGATGCGGGTGGTCGTAGATGTGACCGTGCCCGTCAACTTGCCGATGGCAGCATTCGCGGAAGCCGACGTCTTGGTTAGTGCAAGGCTGCCCTCCGAAAGTGCCTTGGAGAGCGAGGTGATGGACTTGCCAGCCGTGGTGCGAGCTTCGCCCAGCAGATCATTACCCTGAGCGATTGCCTGCGTTAGCGAAGGCGCCTGCCCCTGCAGGCCCGCCAGCGCAGCATCGGCCGAAGCAATCGAGCTGCTCGTCTTGTCGATGGCGGTGTTCATGTCGCCGATGGAATCACGTACCTCGCCCAAGGTATCGGATGCCTCGGACACCGAGCTTGCCAGCGAATCCTGCGTCTGGGTTGCCTTGTCCTTTAGATCGACTCCGGCATCTTTGGCAATGCCGGCAACGGTCTCGCCCACCGTAGAGACAAATTCCGAGTTTATCTGCTCCTCGATGGTGTTGCCACCGGTATCGGTAACCTTGGGCGCAATGGCGCTCTTTTTCTCGTTGACGTAATAGGTGAGCTTCGGCTGATGGTAATTGCCGTCGAGCATCGAGACGAGATTATCCGAGAAGTTCTTGGGAATCACGATGGCAGCATAGTATTCGCCACTTTCGACGCCCTCTTTGGCATCTGCCGCCGAGTCGACAAAGGTCCAGCCAAGCTGGTCGTTCTCCTTGAGCTGGTCGACCACCTTATCGCCTGCGTTGAGCTCGCCCACCAAGTCGTTCTGGGTGCCCTGATCGTTGTTGGCGATGGCGATTTTAATGCCTTGGGTATTTCCGTACGGATCCCAGTTGGCAACGATGTTGTACCAGGCATACAGCGAGGGAATGACGCACACGCCCAGGGTAACCACCAGGGCGACGGGGTTCACGATCAATCGCTTGATGTCGCGTTTAAAGATTGCAAAGGAAACCTTTGCATCGGATAGTTTGCTGCCGAGACTCACGCTTGGACCATCCATCCTGTCGTTGAATCGAATCGTACTATCGACAACCATTGTACGTAGGCGCTTTAGTGCCTCGCGGCACAATGGTGCTGAGTTTTGCGGGCAGCAATATACTACGAAGATAAGTTAACGTACAGATGTACAGTATCTTTAATTTCAGCAGGTCACAAAACCACAACCCGCACAAATTAGCAAGCAGACTAGTCGTTTAAGAACGTCCCCAATGACTACTTTGGACCAAAAAACGTCGCAGGTTGAGCATAAATCAGACACTATGACCCAATCCAGGGGCACGGAAACGACAGGAGCCCCCGCTCGTG
>CABSAN010000084.1 GCA_902475785.1 uncultured Collinsella sp. | reverse complement strand
GGGCTTGCAGCGTCGGCTGGTTACGCGGTTTGGTAAAACCGCGTAACTCTAAAGCTCCGTTACTTCAACGTTGTTGTAGATCTCGTCCCAGCGGTCCATGACCAGGTGGCCGGTCTTGGGATCCATGGCGTTGAGCTTGCCGCAGGTATTGGCGGTCTTGAGCACCGTGACGTCGTCGGCACCGGCAGCAATCGCATGCGCAAAGCCGGCGATGGTCGAGTCGCCGGAACCCGTCGCGTTCACAGCCGCAATCGCGGGCGTCTTGGCGCGGAACGCGCGACCCTCATGGAAGCCCACCGAACCGGCAGCGCCCATCGAAACGACAACCCAGGGAATACCGGCAAAACGGTCATCGGCGGCAAGCGCCTCGCGCAGGGCATCGACATCATCGGTCGTAAAGGACGTACCCAGCAGTCCGTTAATCTCGGTCAGGTTGGGCTTTACGAGCTCAGGCTTAGCGTCGGACTCCAGCGCGGCCTCCAGCGATGCACCCGAGGTATCGAGCAGCACCTTGGCGCCCGCCTCCTCGGCGATCTTGACGAGCTCGGCATAGTAGCCGGCATCGACGCCGCGCGGCAGCGAGCCCGAAAGCGTCACAACGTCCGCCTTCGCTGCAAGCTCGGCGAACTTGGCCGTAAAGGCCTCGAGCTCGGCCGGGGCTATCTGCGGGCCGCTCTCCAAAAGCTCGGTCTGATTACCCTCGTGCAGAATATTCAGGCAAATGCGCGTCTCACCGGCGATGGGCACAAAGTCGTTCTTGACGCCATCGGCATCCATGAGCTCGGCCATATAGGCACCCATGTGGCCGCCGAGCAGACCGGTCGCGAGCACGTCGTCGCCCAGCTGCAGCAGCACGCGGCTCACGTTGAGGCCCTTGCCGCCAGCGGTCTTTTCGGGCGTCACGCGGTTAACATCGTCGATGATCAACTTGTCGAGCTGATAGCGCGTATCAATCGACGAGTTCATGGTAACGGTCAGAATCATATTGAACTCCTGTTTCCGGGGCACGACACGCGCGGCCCCAAACATACGATAGCTCTTTAAAGGATCTCGATCTCAAAGCCGCGAGTGACGGTCTCCCCCGGCTTGGCCACCAGGCAGCCGCGCTTGTGCTCAAGGATATCGTCCTCGTCGGAGCAGGTAGACAGGCCGCCCCACGGTTCCACGGCCACAAAGTCACCCTCGGGCTTGCTCCACACAATCAGGTACGGCATATCGGAGAACGTCAGGCGCACGCCCTTGTCCTCGGTCTTCTTGGTCAGCGTAACCACGCGGCTCTCGAGCACGTCAAAGATGGTCTCCGCGAAGTCGAAGAGTTCGTGGGTCAGCGGCAGGTCATGGCCAGCCATCGGGTTCTTGCTGCGATGCTCAACATCAATCAGGCCCGTCGAGGGAACGGCAGTACAGAGCTCGGCGGCCTCGCGCTGCTCAAAACGGAGCTCGTAGTCGTCATAGGACTCGCCCTCGTCGAGCGGGCACTTAAAGCCAGGGTGACCGCCCACAAAGAACGGCATGTCCTCGGTGCCCTCATTGGTCACCTCGTACGACACGGCCACCTTTGCCGCATCGATCGTGTAACGAGCAACGATCTTAAACGGATACGGGTACTGCTCGAGCAACTCGGCATGGTCAGCAGAGCTTAGGCTCAGCGCGACCATGTTGTCGCCCTGCTCCTCGAGCTTCCACTCCTGTTTGCGCGCAAAGCCGTGACGGGCGAGCTTAACCTCGCGGCCGCCCATGGTCATTGCGTGACCGTCACGAAGGCCGCCGCAGATCGGGAAACAAATGGGTGCCTGGCCCGACCAGACCGCCGGATCACCCTGCCACAGATACTCACGGCCGTTGGCCGCAATAGAAGTGAACGACCCTCCCGCCGTGCTCAGTGCTACGCGGATAGAACCGTTATCAAGAACAAACTCCATAGGAGCCTTCCCTTTCTTACGACAGCCCGCCAAGTCAATAGGGCTGATAGAAAACCGGCCCGCGCCCCCTCACAGAAACGCGAGCCGTCAATTGAAAAGCTGCAGAATACCGGGTCCCGCCAAAACGAAGCCCACAAGCTCAGCAAGCAAACGTGTTATCGGAGCAGCTTACTGAACCAGATGGCTTCGCAGCGTCGGCCGGTCCGCCGTTCGGTAGAACGCCGGAACCCCTTAGTCGTGATACTCGCCGCGGTCCCACTTCTCGAGGAACTCGTCAAAGAAGTGCGGGTCAGCCTGAGCCTCGGCGTCGGCCTTATTGCAGGCATCGATCTTGGCGATCAGGGCATCGTGCTCGGGAGTCTTCTCGTAGGGCTCCTCCAGGAAGGCAAGCATGATATCGGCCATCAGGAACTCGCCGGTGATCTTGCCGCCAAAGCCCACGATGTTGGCGTTGAGATCGCGACGGGCATACAGGGCAGAGGTCATGTCGCGGACCAGGGCGCAGCGGGCGCCGGGAACCTTGTTGACGGCGTTGGTGATGCCGATGCCGGTGCCGCACAGGGCCACGCCAAAGTCGGCCTTGCCGCTGGCAACAGCCTCGCCCACGGCCTTACCGTAGATGGGATAGTGCGTACGGGTGTGGCTGTAGGTGCCGCAGTCGAGCACCTTGTAGCCAGCCTGCTCCAGGCGGTCGGCCAGATAGATCTTCTCGTCCGTAACGATATGGTCGCAACCGATTGCGATGGTCTTCTTCATCAGAACGTCCTTTCGTCTGAATTCACAAGTTGAGGTAGAAGTTCGAGTTCTCGGTGGCTCTCGTTAGGCCATCTTGTTGAGCATGTCGACACGGATCTGGTGACGGCCGCCGGCGTACTGCGCGCGCAGGAACTCGCGGGCGATCTTCTTGGCGACCTCGGTGCCCACAACGCCCGGGCCCATGGTGACCATGCGCGAGCCGTTGTGCTCGCGGGTCATGTAGGCGGAACGCTCGTCAGAAATGTTGGCGACGACCATGCCCTTAATCTTGACGGCGGCCATATAGGAGCCGACGCCGTACTTATCGAATGCGAAGCCCTGGGAATCCTTGTGCTCCAGCAGGTCCTTGGCAACGGCGGTCGCGGAATCGACAAAGTCCGCGGCAGGGGTCTCGGAATAGTCGACGACCTCGTGACCGTCGGCGATGAGCATCTCCTTGATGGACTCCTTCATCGACATACCGTCGGCATCGGAAGCGATTACAACCCTCATGACATCCTCCTTGAGAGATACGCAGGTGCGTAGTTTCTGTTTGGAAGTGTTGAATCGCGTTCAGGTCCGGGCATCTGAATGTGCGGTTCTTCACTGTTCATGTTTATTTGAACACATTCGAACAGTAACTGCAACAACTATTTGTTTATCTTTGTTCTTTTTTGAACAAATACCGTTCACGGATGATTGCTGACCGTTTGAGCCGGGCGCAGACGTAGCGACCATGTGTTCAACAAACAAAAGGGCGGCCGAGAACGCGTCTCGGCCGCCCTTCGGCGGTATTCCCCGGTATATACAGCTGTGTTAGCTACTCAGACTGCCCGCTCTTCTTGGCATGTCTGGAAGGAGCGCTCAAGAAACGACCCGTCAAATAGTTCGCCGGGCCGGAAATATCAATCCCCAGCAGGGTGTGGCCCAGCCACAGGAACGCCACGAGCACCAGCAGCGGGATAACGCACGAAGTCACGATCATCACGATGACGCCTTCAATCAGATTGGTCACCTGCTGCACGATCT
Organism: uncultured Collinsella sp.; assembly: GCA_902475785.1. GTDB lineage: Bacteria > Actinomycetota > Coriobacteriia > Coriobacteriales > Coriobacteriaceae > Collinsella. The sequence continues at coordinate 1,797 of CABSAN010000084.1, read as the reverse complement.
CGTCGGTCATCTGCTTGGCGCCGCTGGTCACCGACGTAACAAGGCTCGAGGCCCCATCAGTCAACTGCTCGAGCACGTTTTTGGACTCCGTGGCCTCGGATTTTTTCTTGTTCGATTTTGAGCTGGTCTCGGCTGGCTTGTCCGTGGTGTCGGCCGCGTCCGCAGCGTCCGCAGCCTTTTGCTCAGCTTGCTCAATACTTACGCGATACGTTTCATCGACCTTTTGCGACACCCATACGCTCGCGGGCACGAGCGCCATGCCGATCACGGCAACCACCAGCACGCGCGTCGCCACACGGCGCAGGACGGCGCTCGTGCTCCAGCGCCCGTGAATGCCGAGCGACACCGCAAAGAGCACCAACACAAACGGGATTAAGATGCCCAGGCCAACCGACCACAAAATGGTTAGCAGGTATTTCTCGAGGTAGAGCACGGCAAGCACGATACCAAGGTTGCCTGAAAGCTGTGCGAGCTGCTCGGCAACCGGCGTTCCCGTATCACCCGGCAGCGCGGTAATGCCCGCAGACAGCGCCACGCACGAGGTCGTGAGCGCCAAAACGTTGCCTTTCTTTTGGTCGATGACCTCGATGGTGGAGTCCCAAGTTTTGGTATCGGCGAAATGCGGACGAGCTACAAAGCCCGACAGCAGCGCCAGTACCACGAGCGCAACGATAAAGCCAATCTGCAGCTTTTTGTTTGCGCACACGACATCGGACAGGCTGGGCTGCAGCTCTGTTACCGTCGTGTGCTCGGTTATCTGGACAGGACGCCCATGAGCCATCTCGTGCGCGTCTCTTTTTTGTATTGACCCGTTATCCGGCATTTGGATACCTCCTCAGTCCGGCCTGTATTGCGGATGGAAGTATACCCACCGAGCAAAAATCGAACGGGAGGACGAACGGAGCGCACCAAGACTGTCCCCAATGACTAGTCGTTTAAGAACGTCCCCAATGACTATCTTGTGCCCGCCGGCCCCTATTCAGTCCCTATTTCACCGCAACTTGAAGGAGAACAGAAGAAGCCCTGCCGCGGGTAGCGGCAGAGCTTTTGGAAGGGGGCTTGGTTGTGAGGGTTCGTTAGGCGAGCTTGGCCTCGAGCTCGGCGATGCGCTTGTAGGCATCGATGGTAAAGCGAGTCTGCTTCTCCAGGATCATAGTGGTCATGAGGGTGTCCTGAGCGTGAGCCGTGATGAAGGTCATCTCCATCTCGCCACCGCCGGCCTCCTGCGAAAGCAGCTTGGTCTGCGTGTCGTGGGCACCGATGAGCGCATCGCTGGCATCCTTGTGCAGCTGCTCGGCCTTCTCAAAGTCACCCTCGCGAGCAGCATCGAGCGCTGCAAGCAGATCGGTCTGGGCGTCACCTGCGTATGCGACGATCTCGAATCCAACCATCGAGATTTCTTCTTTGGTTGCCATATTGCGTTCCTTTCACATATGAACCAATGGAGAGCATCGCGTCCGGGCATACGCGCTGCGTTGTGTATGACAGAAACAATAACATTCAAACAAAAAAGAACAGCTCAAAACGTAATTTCGAACTATGAACGGTCACTTTTCGCCCGTGAACGGTTTTTAAACCAATCTGAACAATATCAAACACAATTATCGGCAACCCAAACAGGTCCGCACCCTAGCGTACATCGCGCACCGTATCGCCCTCGACGAGCACGCCCGGAAACAGCCTGTGCTCCACACCGGGTGCAACGCCCTCGGCGCCGGCAATCTTGTCGACCGCCCACATGCCGACGCGCTTGTTGTCAAAGCGCACCGTGGTCAGGCGACGGTCGGGCACGATATC
>CABSAN010000083.1 GCA_902475785.1 uncultured Collinsella sp. | reverse complement strand
CCAAAGCGCTGGCCGCTGCCGCCGGCAACGACCACGGCGCATACGGGCGCCATTATGCGTTCCCCTGTTTGGTGCCCTTCATGCGGTACAGCGAGTCCGCAAGAATGGCAGGGTTGTTGACGCCAAAGTCGCCCAGGCGCTCCGGATCCTCGCTGATGTCGTCCATGAGCTCCTGCAGCGAGCCGTACTCGTCGACGATCTTCTCGGCCACGCCGTCGCGCACGACGGACACGCGCGAAAGCGTGCGCAGGCCCAGCGGCGTCATGACGGAGTCCTCGTCCAGGTCGTCATAGCCCAGAACTGCCGCCACGTGCTGCGGGTCGGACAGGTCCTTAGGCGTCATACGGGCAAGCTCAGCGCGGATCTTCTCGGCGTTGGCCTCAGAGGAATCGCTTGCGTAGTCGCGGATCATCAGGTCGTATTCGGTATCCATGCTGGAGCCCGCGAGCTGCTCGAGCTGCATCTGCACGAGCTTGCCCTGGTTACCCAGCTTGACGATGCAATCCTTAAGCTCGGTCTTTGCCTGCTGCATGATCTCGAAACTCGAGAAAATGCCGGTGATGTCGGCGAGCGTGACGTAGTCGTCGAGCTCAAGGGCCGTCAGACGCAGCAGGGAGCGATCGAGCGACTGACGGGTAGTCTGGAGCGTGGCGACGAGCTGGTTGACCGAGCTCATGATGGTGGTGACGGGCTGGATCTCGTAGCTCTTGCCGTGAACGTACACGTTAACGACGGCGCGACGAGCCGAAACCGAGATCACGATGGCGTCGGTGAGCACCGACATGCGAGCGGCGGTGCGGTGGCGCATGCCCGTCTCGCTCGTGGCAAGCGAGGGATCGGGATTGAGGTGGAAGTTGGCGCGCAGGATCTGGGTGAGGTCGCCGTCGATGACGATGGCACCGTCCATCTTGGAGAGCTCGAACAGACGGTTCGAAGTAAACGAAATGTTGAGCGGGAAGCCGTCGTTACCGGCAGCGAGCACGTTTTCGGTGTCGCCGACGCAGATAAGGGCGCCCAGGTGACCGGCAATGATCATGTCGAGGGCGGTGCGGATCGGCTGGCCGGGGGCAGTCAGGCGAATAGCCTGTTCCATACGCTTTTGCAGCTCGTTCTTATCCAAGGCATCGCTCCCATCGTGTACGCTCCATAAACGCTAAATAGTTTCTCACGGTTTGTCCCCGCAGCAGCCACGAAATCCGATGCTTACAGAATGAGCGAACACAGCTGAGAGCCCAACCCAAATGAGCTGCTTATGTGGTAGCATCGGGATTCGCATAAATGAGGGAGTAGTCGCGTGATCGGGTTCGCCTCCGGTGGCGCGGCAAGTCAACACATTGGCCGATGCGGCCTGGCTTGCCTTAATGAACGAGACTCGTGGCTGTGCGCGCAACGCGTACGCCACGGGTCTTTTTTGTTACTCCCCCAAGAGGTACACGCGGGCCCGCCCGCAGAGAGGGAGCCAGACTATGGGACTCGCAGAGCTCGTATTGCTCGCCGTTGGCCTTTCGATGGACGCCTTTGCCGTATCCATCTGCAAGGGCCTTGGCATGAAGAAGATCAACCTTAAGGTCGCCGTGGTGCTCGGCCTGTTCTTTGGCGGCTTTCAGGCCGGCATGCCCGTAATCGGATGGGCGCTTGGCAGCCAGTTTATGGGCATCATCGGACCCATCGACCATTGGATCGCCTTTATCCTATTGGCCTTTATCGGCGGCAAAATGCTGTGGGAGGCCTTTACCGAGGACGAGAACGAAGGCGACGGCAAGGATGCCGAAAAGATTGACCTGGGCGAGTACCTGATCCTTGCCATCGCCACCTCAATCGACGCCCTGGCCGTGGGCATCTCGTTCGCCGCGCTTTCGGTCGACATCGTTCCCGCCGTGTCGCTCATTGGCATCACGACCTTTGTCTTCTCCATCGCTGGCGTGGCGATCGGCCACACCTTTGGCGCGCGCTACGAAAAACCCGCCACCATCGTGGGCGGCGTCGTGCTCATCCTCATCGGGCTTAAGATCTTACTTGAGCATCTGGGGATTTTGGTGCTGTAAAACACCCTTCAAAACTAAACGTCCGTATGAGGCCTCATGCAGAGTTTTGCATGAGGCCTTTTCATGCAGACTTTTGCATGTCATACTGATATGCAAAAGTCTGCACGTTAGGAGATCGCCGTGGACACCTTTCCCATCACCACACCGCGCCAAGCTGGCATCTATGTGCGCCAGGCACGCGAGACTCAGGGTCTCACCCGTGCCGCCCTCGCCAAAAAGGCCGGTGTTTCGGAGCGCCTGCTCGCATCGCTCGAGCTGGGAGATGCCACGGGCATTCGGCTCGACAAGCTGTTGACCGTCTTTAACGCACTCGGCATAGGTCTCTTTGCGCAAAGCGATAACGACTCCATCGCATCGCCCTCCGAACATCCGATGACGATAGCGGACCTCCCTATCGCGAACTCGAATGCCCTGCCAAAGCCAAGCGTAGGCAGACGACCCGCTCGACAAGGAACGCCAGCTTTCTATGGTGCCTTGCTGGCCCAAATCGCAGCCGAGCAAGGCCTTTCCGGCACTTCAGACCTCTCCTTTGGCTGTAAGGTTGTGAAATAAATGGCAGAAATGGAGCTTGCGACCCTCATTTGTGGCGAAATCGCCGGCACTCTCCGGCAAGACGAGCATGGACTCTGCAGCTTTGTATACGCCCCAACCTATCGCGGAGCACCGCTATCGTTAACAATGCCGCTTTCCAATCGCACATATGGCCATAACATCGTCCGTCCGTTCCTATTTGGCCTTTTGCCCGACAGCCAAGAGCAGCGTCGCGCTATTGCCGCCGAGCATGACGTTGCATCCAACAACCCCGTCGCCCTCTTGTGCCATATCGGTCTTGACTGCGCGGGGGCCGTTCAGTTTTGTCGAGCCGATCAATTAGATGCCGCCCACGGCAGGGTCTCAGCATACCGCCCGCTTACCAATTCTCAAATCGCTCACAAGCTCAAAGCAATTCGCGATGACGAAAGAGAGACATGGATGGGCTCCAACGAAAGCTGGTCCCTGGGCGGCAACCAAGGCAAATTTGCACTAGCTTGGCATGATGGACAATGGTGCGAATGTCTAGGGTCATCCCCCACTACCCATATCTTCAAAAATGGTGTCGTTGGGTTCAAACATCAGGCCTTAAACGAATTCGTCTGCATGAAAACAGCTCGGCGTGTTGGCATTCCAACTGCCAACGTCTCCTATTGCACATTTGAAGACGAAGCCGCGCTCGTCGTTGAACGGTACGACAGAATGGTCAATAGCAGCGGAAATATCGAAAGGCTGCATCAGGAGGACTTTTGCCAGGCGCTCGGTGTATTGCCAACCCAGAAATACACCGCCGACGGAGGACCAACTACACGAGACATCCAAGAACGACTGATTAACACAGTCCCCCACCACATGAATCTTGTGCTTTTTACCTATATGTTGTTCTATAACGCCATTATCGGAGCGCCTGACGCACACGCTAAAAACTACTCGCTCATCCTAGGCAAAGGCACAAACGCGGCGCTCGCACCCATGTACGATGTCGCATCGGGCTTAGCATACGAACGTATGCGGCGAAAAGCGCGCCTCGCCATGAGCGTTGGCGGCGAGAACCGTGTGGGGCGCATCGGACCCAACGCAATTCGCCGATACCACGGTATGGGCGACCCCGCGCTGGAGGCGGCGCTCACCGATGCCGGGCTATCCGAGAAGTTTTGCTTTGCGACCATGATGGACCTCGCCTACGAGGTACCCATTTGCATGGAAGAGGTCATGGACGAATACGTCGACCTGCCCGGCATGGCGGACCTGCGCGAGCATATGCTCGACCCCGTCCGCGAAAACTGCCAGCGCACCATCGACCTCATCAAGGCGGATATGGGCTAGGTGGCCGTAATTTCCCATTTCCCAAAAGAAGAGAGGGGGCGCCCGTCGCAAAAGACCGGGTGCCCCCCTCGTAATGTCATTTGCAATCCGCTAGCACGTGGCTCGGACTGCTGCTAGCGCAACCTTTACGCAGCGAGGCGCTTGAGGACGTCGATGAGCAGCTCGTAGAAGCGCTCGGAAGAAGCGAGCTCCATGCTCTCGTCCGGGGTATGGACATCGGAGAGCGTCGGGCCCACGGCGATGGCGTCCAGGCCGTGCAGGGCCTCGGCAAACAGACCGCACTCAAGGCCGGCGTGGATGGACTCAATGCGCAGATCGGAGCCAAAGAGCTCACGATAGCTCTCGACGAAGACGTCGCGGATCGGCGAATGCTCGGCATAGCTCCAGCCGGGATACTCGAACTCAAACTTGGCATCGAAGCCCAGGACATCGGCGAGCGTCTGCAGACGATCCTTGAACTCGTTCTGCAGCGAGGTGATCGAGGAGCGCGGGGACAGCATGATCTTGACCTCGTCGTCAGAGGTGGCAACCACACCGATGTTGGAGGAAACCTCGACGGAGCCGTCGGTGGCGACGTTGCGACGGACGACACCGTTGGGGGCAAGACGCAGAGCGCGGATAAGGGCAAGCGCGGACTTCTCGTCCATGGCCTCGACCTCGGCGTCGTCGGCAATCTCGACGGTGCAGGTAAAGCCGGGGTCGAAGACCTCGAGCTCGGCAGTGACGTCGGCGATGATGCCCTGGGCGATTTGGGCCGCGGCCTCGGCGGCGGCGTGGTCGGCATAGACCAGAACGGCCTTGCACTCACGGTTGATAGCGTTGTCCTTGGTGCCGCCGTTGAAGCTGACGATGGCGGGCTCGCCGGCGACCATTAGGCGGTCAATGATGCGGGCCATGATGAGGTTGCCGTTGCCGCGCTCCAGGTTGATGTCGGAGCCAGAGTGGCCGCCCAGCAGGCCGGAGATGTCGAGCGTGAGGGTGCTACCGGTCTTGTGCTCGCGCACGATAGGGCAGGTGTAGGTAACGATGACGCCGCCGGCGCAGCTGACGGTGGCCACGCCCTCCTCCTCGGAATCGAGGTTGATCATGGTGCGGGCGCTGATCTGGGACTTGTCGAGCGTCTCGGCGCCCACCAGGCCAGACTCCTCGTCGGTGGTGAACACGCACTCGAGAGCCGGGTGGACGATCGAGTCGTCGTCGAGCACGGTGAGCATCAGAGCGACGGCGATACCGTTGTCGGCGCCCAGGGTGGTGCCGTTAGCGGTAAGGACGCCGTCCGTGACAACCAGGTCGATACCGTCGGTCGTAAAGTCGTGCTCAACGGAACCAAGCTTGTCGCACACCATGTCGATGTGGCCCTGCAGCATCACGGTCGGGGCGTTCTCGGCGCCGGCAGATGCGGGCTTGCGGATGATGACGTTGTAGACCTCGTCCTGATAAACGTCGAGACCGCGCTCCTTGGCAAACGCGACCAGAAAATCGCTGATGCCCTTCTCGTTGCCAGACTCGCGAGGAATCGCGCTGATATCCTCAAAGAAATGGAACAGCTGGGCGGGCTCGTAGCCGGTAATCTTGTAGTCCATGGTGCCTCCTTGGCGCAACTGGTTAGACA
>CABSAN010000082.1 GCA_902475785.1 uncultured Collinsella sp. | reverse complement strand
CCGGCGCCGTCGCGCTCACCATGTTCAACATCCCCATCCTGGTGCGCGTGATCCAACAGGCGCTCGAGGACGTGCCGCAGGCCCAGCGCGATGCGTGTCTGGCTATGGGCCTCACCCGCTGGGAAGCCACGCTGCACATCCTGATCCCCGAGGCCATGCCCGCCATCGTGACCGGCATCGTGCTTTCGGCCGGCCGTGTCTTTGGCGAGGCCGCAGCATTGCTCTTTACCTCGGGTATGAGCTCGCCGGTTCGCCTGAACTTCTTGAGCTTCAACCTGTCGAGCCCCACCTGCGCCTGGAACGTGTTCCGCCCCGGTGAGTCGCTCGCCGTGCACATTTACAAGATCTATGGCGAGGGCAGCCCCGAGGCCCAGCAGATCGTCTGGGGCACCGCGGCGCTGTTGATGATTTGCGTGCTGCTGTTTAACGTGGTCGCCCGTATCGTGGGCAAGCAACTGGCAAGGAAGATGACGGCCGAATGAGCGAGATGAAAGCAACGCCCGCAACCGAAGCGGCATCGTCCGAGACCCAGGACTTCCTGTCGAGCGTGGGGGAGAGCGAGAAGCGCGTGCGCGTGAGCGGCAGGGCCGTGAGCGATGAGGTCGTGCTCTCCACCAAGGACGTCAACGTGTACTATGGCGACCACCATGCGCTGCACGATACGTCGCTCGACTTTCACAAGGGCGAGATCACGGCGCTCATCGGGCCTTCGGGCTGCGGCAAGTCGACCTTCTTGCGTAGCCTCAACCTCATGAATCGCGAGATTCGCGGCTGCCGCGTGGAGGGCGAGATCAATTACCGTGGGCGCAACGTGAATACCAAGACCGAGAACACGTACGAGCTGCGTCGCTCCATTGGCATGGTGTTCCAACAGCCCAACCCGTTCCGCAAGTCCATTCGCGACAACATCACGTTTGCGCCTAAGCGCCACGGCATCACCGACCGCGACGAGCTCGACCGCATGGTCGAGGAGAGTCTGCGCGGCGCGGCGCTGTGGGACGAGGTCAAGGACAAGCTCGACAAGAGTGCCTACGCGCTTTCGGGAGGCCAGCAGCAGCGTCTGTGCATCGCGCGCACGCTGGCGCTCAACCCCGACGTGATCCTGTTTGACGAGCCCTGCTCGGCGCTCGACCCCATCTCGACGCTGGCGATCGAGGACCTTATGTCGTCGATTGTGGCCGAGCGCGCCATCGTCATCGTGACACACAACATGGAGCAGGCGTCGCGTGTGTCCAACCGCACGGCGTTCTTCTACATGGGCGATATGGTCGAGTACGACGAGACTGACGAGATTTTCCAACGGCCCAAGGATAAGCGGCTGAATGATTACCTCACCGGCATGTTCTCCTAGTCCGGGACATGTTTGAGGCCCGCGGCGGCCACGGTTGCCACGGGACTGATTGGAGAGGCGGGTCATCTCTTGCGGGAGATGGCCCGCCTTTTTGTGTCGCTGCCAGACCGACCACCACAAAGGGGACAGGCACCTTCGTGGTGGTTTGGGGTGGGGCTCGCTGCTATCATGGACAACGTTGAATTTCTACGAAGGAGCAGGGCATATGGCGATTCTTTTGGGATGCGATTCCGTCAGCCTAGAGTTTCCCACCAAGCATATTTTCGATAGCGTAACGCTCGGCGTGGGCGAGGGCGACCGCATTGGTATTGTCGGCAAAAACGGCGACGGCAAGTCGACGCTGCTGAGCGTGCTCGCCGGCACGCTGGAGCCCGACGACGGCCGCGTGACTCATCGCCGCGACACCACGATCGGTCTGCTCGGCCAAAAGGACCAGCTTGTCGACACCGACACCGTGCACCATGCCGTCGTCGGCGACACGCCCGAGTACGAGTGGGCGTCGAGCCCCCGCACGCGCCAGATCCTAGCTGGCCTCATTAGCGATGTGCCCTGGGAGGGCACGGTGGGCGAGCTTTCGGGCGGCCAGCGCCGTCGCGTGGACCTTGCGCGCCTGCTGATCGGCGACTACGACGTGCTCATGCTCGACGAGCCCACCAACCACCTGGACATGCGGACCATCAACTGGCTTGCGCGTCACTTGAAGGCCCGCTGGCAGCGCGGTCAGGGCGCCATGCTCGTGGTCACGCACGACCGTTGGTTCTTGGACGAGGTCTGCACCAGCATGTGGGAGGTCCACGACGGCCAGGTCGATCCCTTCGAGGGCGGCTACTCCGCATATATCCTGCAGCGCGTGGAGCGCGACCGCATGGCCGCCGTTACCGAGGAGCGCCGTCGCAACATGGCACGCAAGGAGCTCGCGTGGCTGAGCCGCGGCGCCCAGGCACGTTCCACCAAGCCCAAGTTTCGCGTGGATGCCGCTCGCGAACTCATCGCCGACGTGCCGCCCGTGCGTGACGAGCTGGAGCTCAAGCGCCTCGCCGTGAGCCGCCTGGGCAAGCAGGTCATCGACGTGATCGACGTTGATGCCGGCTATGCGGATGCCGACGGCGCGCCCAAGCAGGTGCTCTCCGACGTGACCTGGCTCATCGGCGCTGGCGATCGCTATGGTCTTTTGGGCGAGAACGGTGCCGGCAAGTCTACACTGCTCGACGTGATTCAGGGCAAGATTGAGCCCACGCGCGGACGCGTGAAGATTGGCCAGACAGTGCGCTTTGGCGTGCTGTCGCAGCAGCTCGAGGAGCTCGAGCCCTACATGGGCGACACGATCCGCGAGGTGCTCAGCAACTATAAGAAGTACTACGTCATTGACGGCAAGGAGACCTCGCCCGAGAAGCTCTGCGAGCGCCTGGGCTTTACGACGCAGCAGCTCTGGAGCCGCATCGGCGACCTTTCGGGTGGCCAGCGCCGTCGCCTGTCGCTGCTGCTGACGATCCTGGACGAGCCCAACGTGCTTATCCTGGACGAGCCGGGTAACGATCTGGATACCGACATGCTGGCGATTGTCGAGGACCTGCTCGACGGCTGGCCCGGCACGCTGATCCTGGTGACGCACGACCGCTTCTTGATGGAGCGCGTGACCGACCAGCAGTGGGCGCTGCTCGACGGTCACCTGACGCATATGCCCGGCGGCGTCGACCAGTACCTGCGCCTGTGCAACGCCACCGCCGAGGGCGAGCCCGTGGGTGCGCCGAGCGCCAAGACCGGCACGTTTGACACCGGTGCCGCGGCGGCTGCGGCCGAAAAGTCCAAGTCGAGTGGCCAGCCCAATGGCCTTTCCAACGCCGAGCGCCAGAAGCTCCGCCGCGAGGTGAGCTCGCTCGAGCGCAAAATGGAGACGCAGCGCGCCCGCGTGGAGGAGGCCGAGGCCGCGATGGCCCAGGTCGACCCCACCAATTACACGGCGCTCGGCGAGCAGCAGGCAAAGATCGACGAGGCCCACGCCGCCATGGACGAGCTGGAGTTGGCGTGGCTCGAGGCGAGCGAGAAGCTCGAGGGCGAGGAGTAGACGAGGATGATCAAGGCTGCGTTTTTCGATATCGACGGCACGTTGCTGAGCTTTAAGACCCATCGGATTCCGGCGTCGGCGCAGCAGGTGCTCGACAGTTTTCGCGAGCAGGGGATTGCGTGCGTGATTGCCACGGGTCGCCCGACCTACCAGATGCCGGATTGGCTGTTCAACTTGGGTTGGGATGCGTACATTACGCTTTCGGGCCAGCACTGTTTTGATTCCAAGGGCGTTTATCGCAGCTGCCCGATCGATCCGGACGACGTTGCGGTGATCGTGGACCAGGTGGCGCAGGGGCGCTACGACTCGCTGTGCATGCAGGGCGAGAATTCGTTTGTGAACCACCTGTCCGAGCGCGTGGTGACGGCCGGCAACAACGCGGGGATCGTCTACCACGAGGAGCCGTTTGAGCACGCCTTTGACGCACCGGTCTACCAGTTTTGCGCCTTTGTGGATCCGGCCGACGAGCATATCGTGACTGATGCGGTGTCGCATTCACTCACTACGCGCTGGTGTGACCTGTTCTGCGACATTATTCCGGCCAACGGCGGCAAGGACCTGGGCGTGGCGGCAACGCTGGAGCGCCTGGGCATCGAAGCGAGCGAGGCGATTGCCTTTGGCGATGGCGAGAACGACCTATCGATGTTCGCCGCCGTGGGCACGAGCGTGGCCATGGGCAACGCGCAGGACACGGTGAAGGCTGCAGCGACCTATGTGACGAGCGCCGTGGATGACGACGGGATCTACAACGCCGCGAAGCACTTTGGCCTGGTGTAGCTGCGGATTCGGCACTTGGGGACGTTCCTTTTGTGCCGGCAGCTGGGGACACCCCTTGTACGTTGCGCACCGTGTCGCCCTGCTTGTCCCACGCATTTTGTGAAACACGGTTAACTTTTTAAACAACGTAGTAAGACATGGGCAACTTTTGCGGTAAAGTAAGCCAAGGAAAGTATCCAAAGGCTAACTAACAATCATCGCGAAAGGCGGCCCATGGCCCTACGTGAATCCGGAGAAGACTATCTCGAATCTATTTATGTGCTCTCGAAGCACCAAGGCATCGTTCGATCGATTGACGTTGCCGAATACCTGGGCGTAACCAAGGCAAGCGTCTCCAAGGCCATGGCGACGCTGGAGAACAGCGGCTACGTGGGGATGGGCAAACGCGATGTGCATCTGACGGAACGCGGTCTTGAGGTTGCCCGTCAAATGTGGGAGCGCCATTGCTTTTTTGTGGGGCTGCTAGAGGACGCTGGCGTATCGCCCGAGGTTGCCTCGCAAGAGGGCTGCCACATGGAGCATTGCCTGAGCGAGGAGAGCTTCGAGAAGCTAAGGGCGATGCTGGGGCGGGAAGATGTAGCGGGTCCAACAACAGAAGCCTAACTGACCCACAGTAGCGCGGAGTTCACGCAAAGCGCGAACCAGCGACCGGGACCAGCGGCCCTTTCGGCAATGTCCAATTCAGACAAGGAACCCCGTCAGCAAGCGATGCCCAAGAACCGCCAGCAACGTCACCGCAGGCCGGGGCCGGGCTTGGTTTTGAAAACATTCCGCAGCGCGAGGCCCGCCTTTCCGTTGCTCCGCAGGAGCAGGAAAGGCGGGCCTCATGCGCGAGGACGTTTTCAAAACCAAGCCCGGCCCCGGCCGGAGGGACCACGAGTGCTACAGGTTCTTGACACCCATCGCGCGCATGGCGTTCAGGATGGCGATGATCGCCACGCCTACGTCGCCGAACACGGCAAGCCACATATTGGCGATGCCCAGCGCTGCCAGCACCAGAATCAGCAGCTTAACGCCCAGTGCAAAGATGATGTTCTGCCAGACGATCGCCATGGTCTTGCGTGCCACGCGGATCGCACGGGAGATATTGGACGGCTTGTCATCCATCAGCACCACGTCGGCGGCCTCAATCGCGGCGTCGGACCCCATGGCGCCCATGGCAATGCCCACATCGGCGCGCGTAAGCACTGGCGCATCGTTGATGCCGTCGCCGACAAAGGCGAGCTTGCCCTTGCCGCTTTCGGCCGCGAGCAGCGCTTCAACACGCTCGACCTTGTCGCCCGGCAGCAGCTGCGCATGGAACTCGTCGAGGCCGAGCTGCTTGGCCACCGCAGCAGCCACTTCCTCGCGGTCGCCCGTGAGCATAACGGTGCGCTTGACGCCGGCGGCGTGCAGGTCGCGGATCGTCTGCTCGGCATCGG
>CABSAN010000081.1 GCA_902475785.1 uncultured Collinsella sp. | reverse complement strand
GCCACCGGCTCCTCCAAGACCCAGAACACCGAGTCCATCGAGACCTCGGGCGCCGAGGTCCAGAAGGGCAACGCCCCGGTCGAGCGCAAGCTGCAGCGTCTGTTCCGCCGCGGCGACGCCTGCCGCCTGATCAAGCGCTGCAACGACTTTGGCGCCGGCGGCGTCTCGGTCGCCGTAGGCGAACTTGCCGACGGCCTGTATGTCGACCTGGACACCGTGACCAAAAAGTACGACGGCCTAGACGGCACCGAGCTCGCCATCTCCGAGTCCCAGGAGCGTATGGCCTGCGCCGTCGCCGACGGTGACGTCGAGGAGTTCATGGGCTACGCCGCCGAGGAAAACCTGGAGGCGACCGTTATCGCCGAGGTTACCGCCGAGCCGCGCATGCGCATGGCCTGGAACGGTGTCGCCATCGTCGACCTATCCCGCGAGTTCCTCAACTCCAACGGTGCGCCCAAGCACCAGGTCGCCCACGTGTGCGCCCGCAGCGTGTGGCAGCCCAGCTGGGCCGGCACCACGCTTGCCGAGCGCATGACCTCGCTTGTCACCGACCTCAACGTTGCCTCCAACAAGGGCCTTTCCGAGCGCTTCGACTCCACCATCGGTGCCGCAACCGTGCTTATGCCCTTTGGCGGCAAGACGCAGCTCACCCCGAGCTCGGCCATGGTCGCCAAATTCCCCGTGGACGGCGAGACCACCACGGCGAGCGCCATGGCATGGGGCTTCAACCCCTACCTGATGGAAGCCGACCAGTTTGCGGGCGCCTACCTGTCCGTGGTCGAGTCCATCGCCAAGCTCGTGGCTGCCGGCTTTGAGCACAAGCGCGCCTATCTCTCCTTCCAGGAGTACTTCGAGCGTCTGCGCACCGAGGCCGAGCGCTGGGGCAAGCCCACGGCAGCCGTCCTGGGCGCCCTCATGGCCCAAGTCGACCTGGGTGCCGGCGCCATCGGTGGCAAGGATTCCATGAGCGGCTCGTTTGAGGACGAGGCCGGCGAGCTCAACGTTCCGCCGACTCTGATCAGCTTCGCTGTGGCCGTGGGCCGCGCGGCGCGCGCCGTCTCCCCTGAGTTCAAGGGCCTGACGCACCGCGTCGTCCGCATCGCCCCCGCCACCTACGGCGAGGACTACCGCCCCGACGCCCAGCAGCTGCTCGCCGCGTTTGACGCCGTCGAGGCGCTCACTGCTACCGGCGACGCCCTGGCCGTCTCCACGCCCGGCTACGGCTGCGGCGCCGAGAGCCTCTTTAAGATGTGTGTCGGCAACCAGATCGGTATCGAGCTTGCCGAGGATGTGGACGTGGAGAGCCTCTTCACCCCGCTCTACGGCAGCTTTATCGTCGAGCTCGCCGAGGATGCCGAGCTGCCCGAGGTCGCCGACGGCGTTGTCGTCGAGCCCCTGGGCACCACCGTCGAGGGCTATGTCATCGACACCGGCTCCGAGGTCATCGAACTCGCCGAGCTCCAGGAAGCCTGGGAGAGCGGCATCGAGGGCGTCTTCGCCTACCGCAGCGCCGGCGAGACCCCCGAGGTCGAGACTATCGATTTCCGCGCCAAGGACATCCACGTTTATGGCGGCGCCAAGATCGCCCGCCCGCGCGTGATCATCCCCGTGTTCCCCGGCAACAACTGCGAGTACGACAGCGCCCGCGCATTCCGTGCCGCCGGTGCCGAGGCCGACACCTTCGTGATCAACAACCTCACGCCCGAGGCCGTCGCCGAGAGCACCCACGAGCTTGCCCGCCGCATCCGTGCAAGCCAGATCGTCATGATCCCCGGCGGCTTCTCGGGCGGTGACGAGCCCGACGGCTCCGCCAAGTTCATCACGGCGTTCTTCCGCGCTCCCGAGGTCACCGAGGCAGTCCGCGACCTGCTCCAGGCCCGCGACGGCCTGATGCTGGGCATCTGCAACGGCTTCCAGGCCCTGATCAAGCTCGGCCTGGTGCCCTACGGCGATATCGTCGACGCCACGCCCGATGCGCCCACGTTGACGTTCAACACCATCGGTCGCCACCAGAGCCGTCTGGTGCGCACCCGTATCTCGTCCAACCTGTCCCCGTGGCTGTCGCAGTGCAGCCTGGACGACCCCTACACCGTCGCCATCAGCCACGGCGAGGGCCGCTTTGTCGCCAACGACGAGGTGCTCGCCCAGCTTATCGCCAACGGCCAGGTCGCCACGCAGTACGTGGGCGAGGACGGCAAGCCCAGCATGGATCTTTCCGTCAACCCCAACGGCTCCGCACTCGCCATCGAGGGCATCACGAGCCCCGACGGCCGCGTCCTGGGCAAGATGGGCCATGCCGAGCGTCGCGGCGACAACCTGTACCGCAACGTGCCCGAGCATGTCCCCGGCGACAAGTTCATGCCGATCTTTGAGAGCGGCGTAGCCTACTTCGACTAAACCTTTCCCATCGGGTACAATCCCCTCGGGTAACAACACCCGCCACCGGCACATCCGGTGGCGGGTTCTTTTTTGCTTTGCGCATGTAGGAAGGACATCATGGAAAGCCGCAAGCCGTATCTCGCCACCCTGCCCGGACTCATCCTGGGCTGTCTTGTTTGCTGCGCGCTCTGGGGCTCCGCCTTCCCCTGCATCAAGATCGGCTACGGCCTCTTTGGCATTCCCGTGCACGACAGCGCCTCGCAGCTGCTCTTCGCGGGTCTGCGCTTCACGCTTGCCGGCATGCTGGTCATTGTTGGCATGAGCGTGGCCCAGCGCCGTCCGCTCGTTCCGCAAGCGCGTGATATCAAGCCCATCTGCATCTTGTCGCTCTTCCAGACCATCGGCCAGTACTTCTTTTTCTACCTGGGACTCTCGCGTGCCAGTGCCATGTCGAGCTCCATCATCGAGGCCAGCGCCAACTTCCTAGCCATCCTCTTTGCCGCCCTGGCGTTTCGCACCGAAAAGCTCGATGCGGCCAAGGTGCTTGGCTGCGTGTTGGGCTTTGCCGGTGTCGCGCTCGTCAACCTTTCGGGCGCGGACGGCACCTTTGGCTTTGCGCTCAACGGCGAGGGCTTTATCCTGGCCTCCACCGTCGCGGGTGCCCTTTCGACCTGCCTGATCGGTATCTTCTCGCGTGAGCACGACGGCGTCTTGCTTGCCGGGTGGCAGTTCTTGGTCGGCGGCCTGGTCCTCACCGCCATCGGCTTTTTGATGGGTGGCGCGCTCTCCCCCACGGCGATTGCCCCCGCCATCGCGCTCATCATCTACATGGCGCTTATCTCCGCGGTCGCCTACTCGCTGTGGTCGCGCCTGCTTGCCGTCAACCCCGTCAGCCGCGTCTCGGTCTTTGGGTTTATGAACCCCGTCTTTGGCGTGCTGCTGAGCGCGCTGCTGCTCGGCGAGGGCGCTGGCACGAGCCCCGTTACCGTCATCGTTGCCCTGCTGTTGGTCTGCGGTGGCATCATCATCGTTAACAAACCCAAAAAAGCCTAGCGAGCTCACCTTTTTAGAGAGAGCCTTCACACACTTTAGCTTAATGGAATGCACTGGTTCTCGTTGATTTCGTACCGAGCCGCGACGGCAGTCGCCCGTCTTGCCGTACCGCGCCTGGGCGTTATGGCCGGTGGCCCCCGCAAACGCAAAAAGGGCGCACGACCATCGCAACGGTCGTGCGCCCTTTTTCTAGCGTATCTGGACGCCGGCTTTCTTTTTCTCGGCCTTGACGCGGTAGAGCTCCGCATCGGCAGCGCGAAGTAAGTCTTGCCAGGTATCGACACCATCACCGACCCGTGCATAGCCGATGGACATCCGCAACAGATACGGAACCTCGGCGCGCGCGAGCTCATCGTTGATTGTCGCGCACAGATGCATGATATCCTGCTCCGCCGTCGCCTTTTGAAGCACCACGAACTCATCGCCGCCATAACGCGCGATAAAGCCACCAGACGCCGAGCAGACCTCTTTGAGCGTAGCGGATATGACCTGGAGGGCATGGTCGCCCTCCACATGTCCATAGCGGTCGTTAATCTGCTTAAAGCCGTCGGCGTCCATCATAAGCAGGTACACATCTTCGGCCTGATCCACATTTGAGAAGAGCGACAGCATATAGGTCTCAAAACGGTTGCGATTGTTAAGGCCAGTCAACGGGTCGGTCGAGATCAGCTGCTCCTGGTAGATGATGTAGAGCAGCAGGATACTCAGCGATATACCGACGCAAAGGCCCGGTACCGAAAACAAAACCTGGAAGGTACCGCCCACCAGAGCGGGAACCGCAAAAAAGGCGAGGGTGCGATAAATGGCCTTCTTTTGCAGACTTTCGACTTTTCGAGTCTGAATAAAGGCATGCAAAGACGTATATATGATGTAGCAGTAGCTAACGATAGGTTGAATCATATAAAGCGCTCCGCGAAGATATACGCCCTGCGCATCGATATAGAACATAGTGTGCGTCCAGTAGCTGGTAAATGCCAGCACGACCACCAATACGGTTGGCAACGTCACGAGCGCCACCCTATAGCGCGCGGTCAAAAGGCGAGAGCCCTGCACTGTCTCGGAATAGAAAAACCAAATGAGGCACGCGATGGCGAACAGCGAAAACGAGACCGCGTTGGAAATCCAGTTGGCCGTGATGCCTACAGGAGTGCTCACGCCGTCCGAGAGCGTCCAGATCATATCGAAGAAAATGTAGGCAGCAGACGTGTAGCCAAGCATGCTAAACAAGAGCTGCTGGGTGCTCGAGAACAGGGAGCGGCGGCTTCGTGCGGCAAGCCCGATAAGAACAATCATGCATAGCAGGAATATCTCAATTTTGAGTGCCTTAACCACTAGACGCCATCCCTTCAATATCCAAGTGGTCAGAATCGCCCGATTCGTGTCTGGACAATAAACACCCCCTACTCCGCAGGGGTAAGGGGAATAATAGCAGAGCGCCCGAACGTCGCTGCAAGACAGCTTTCGTTCGGGCGCCTATACGGCGCGAATTGCACACGCCGGCTTGATTGACTCGCGTCGACGATTACTCGCCGTCGATGTCGGTCGCGACGGCCTCCTCAATAGCCTCGACGCCTTCGACCGACAGATCCTCTTTGCCGTGGCAGAACTTCTTATCGACCCAGCCGGTCAGGATCGGAGCCATGACTGCCGTGATGATGACGGCGGTGGCGATCTGGGCGTACGCGGTGGGCGCAAGCTCGGCATAGCGCGGGGCGACCTCGGCGAGGGCGACCGGCGTGGTCATAGCCGTGCCGGCGATAGTGGAGCAGGCAACGGCCGCCTTGCCGTTACCACCGCACAGGCGCTCGAACGCAAAGGTGATGGGGCCGACGATAAAGAGCGTGATGAGACCCAGCAGGATGCCCGAGATGCCACCGGTGATAAAGCTCGAAAGGCTCATGGACGCACCGAGCTGAAAACCGATGACAGCGATCGCGGGATTGGCGCCGGGGACCAGCAGGTTCTTGATGAACGGGAAGAGGTTGCCCAGAACCATGCCGATAACAAGCGGCAGGATGGATCCGATGATAGTGCCGACGGGGATGTTGGCGAGACCCGAGACACCGAGGATGATCATGGTGACGGCGGGGCCGGCCGTAAAGAACAGGATACCGACGGCGCCCTGCTCGGACTCGTCGCCGAACTCGCCCATGATGCCCGTGTAGAGCGCCATGTTGCAAAACGTGATGCCGCCGATGATAGACACGGAGCTCAGGCCCAGGAAGTTATCGTTAAAGAAATATGCCACACCCAAGCCAAGGGCGGCCGCAACAACAAGCTTGGGAATCAGTACGACGATGCCGGTCTTGATAGCGCCCGGCGTGGACTTGAAGCTGATGCCGGCACCCACGAAGAGCAGGATCGCAGCGACGATGGTATTGGAGCCGCCACGGCAGGCAGCCGTAAAGAAGCCGCCGATCTCAAAGACCTGCGGACAGAAAGTGTTGAGCAAAAGGCCAACAATCATGGGATAGATCATGATGTCGCCCGGGATACGCGGTACCTTGAATTTCTTTTGCTCGTTGGCGGTCGCTTCCTGTGCCATGAAACCCCCATTTCCGCTGACGCAGAACAAAAGCCCACGTCACGCTTTGCTACAGTAAAGTTTGACCATGGTACCAGAAGAAGCAGACCGGCTCGGTGAGAAATTCGATTCGTTGGGCCGGGACGCCAAACGCGCCCCGCTCTTATATGAAGCTCAAAACGGTATAGAACACGATGCCCGAGACGCAGCACCACAGCATCGACTTTGTCTTGATTGCCACCGCCACGACACCGGCAGCCGCAATCCAGGGAATCAAGCCCTGCCACAAGCCGGCGTCGAAAGCGCCAGGGCTTATCAAATCGTTAGCGACCAGCGCCGCAAAGGCGGCGGGCGGAATATAACCCAAGGCCTCGGTAACGCGGGGCGACAGTGTCCTCCCGCGCAAAGCAAACGCCGGGGCAATGCGGAAAAACGCGATGGCCGCCCAAGACAACAGCCACAGGACCAAAAACTCATTAACGGGCATCGCGAGCGCCCCTTCCTTCGGCGAGAGCATCGCACGCAAGCGCCGCGGCAACGCCGACGAGCACGCTTGCCGGCACGGCGATATTCGTCCACCCCAAGAGCTTGCATAGGGCAACGGACACCGCAGCCATAACGGCAGCCACGACATTGCCGCGCGACAGTCGCTGCGAAAAGAGCAGGCAGATAAAGAGCGAGGTGCAGACAAA
>CABSAN010000080.1 GCA_902475785.1 uncultured Collinsella sp. | reverse complement strand
GGGGTGGGGGAAGGGGTGGGGAAAGGTGTTGAAAAATGGGGCGGTTCCCCATATTATTGATGACGTCGACAGGCGGGGTGGTTCCCCGCGTACGTGCCATCTGAGTAACCGAGGGGAGGGCGCACATGGGAATGACTGGTGCATACGAGCGCAATCTCGATGCAAAAGGTCGTCTGTCCCTGCCTGCACCCCTTCGCGAGGAGCTTGGAGAG
This sequence comes from uncultured Collinsella sp., assembly GCA_902475785.1. Lineage (GTDB taxonomy): Bacteria > Actinomycetota > Coriobacteriia > Coriobacteriales > Coriobacteriaceae > Collinsella. Next base: position 6,942 of record CABSAN010000080.1, on the reverse strand, counting down.
CACGTTCGCGTGTTCAAAGCCCTGGATGTCGATGCTCTGTACGTGTTCTCTGCCGAGGCCTTCGATAAGTGGGTCGAAGGACTCTTCGCGGGTCGTGAGGGCCACGAGGGTTTTAACCCGCGTGACATTAATGACCAGAAGCTCATGAGGGCGATCAACAAGCGCACCACGTCGATGGACGTGGACAGCGCCGGTCGTATCGGTCTTTCCGAGTCTCTCCGCAAGCAGGCGAACCTCGACCGCGAGGTCACGGTTGTGGGCAACTACGACCACCTTGAGGTTTGGGATCGCGCCGCGGCCGATGAGGACGATGACGATGAGGCCCTGCTGGACCTCTTCTTCTCGTAAGGGCAAGGCACGGGTAACGGATGGAGCGTGGGATCTTGACACAAGAATATCGGCATGAACCTGTCATGCTCGGCGAAGTGCTTGAGTCACTGCGGCTAAAGAGCGGCTCCGTTGTCTGCGATTGCACCCTTGGCGGTGCCGGCCATTCGGTAAAGATGGCCGCGCAGGTGGGGGAGACGGGCCTTTTGCTCGGCGTCGATCAGGACGACATGGCCCTCGAGGCCGCTGGCGCCCGTCTGGACCGCGAGGTTCCCGGCGTTCCGCACCAGCTGCTGAAGGGCAACTTCGGCGACTTGGACGAGCTGCTTTGCTCGGCCGAGGTGCCCGGGGTCGATGGCTTCCTGTTCGATTTGGGCGTTTCGTCACCGCAACTCGATATCCCTGGCAGGGGCTTTTCGTATAACGAGGACGCCCCATTGGACATGCGGATGGATCCGGGTAATAACACCTTAAACGCAGCTGAGGTCATCAACACCTATAACGAACACGACCTCGCCCGGATTCTACGCGTCTACGGCGAAGAGAAGTTCGCCTCGCAGATCGCGCGTGAGATCGTGCGCCGCCGCGAGCAAGAACCGATCGAAACCACCGGCCAATTTGTCGAGATCATCAAGGCGGGTATCCCGGCTGCCGCTCGTCGGCATGGTGGACACCCGGCCAAGAAAAGTTTCCAGGCCATTCGCATCGAGGTCAATCACGAGCTCGATGTGCTCGAACGAGGGCTTGATGCCGCCACCAGGTGGCTCAACCCGGGCGGACGTATCTGCGTCATCTCGTATCACTCGCTCGAGGACCGTATCGTAAAGAACCACTTTAAGGAGATGAGCCAGGGGTGCACGTGTCCGCCGGAGATTCCGGTGTGCGTGTGCGGCAACGTGCCGATACTCAAGGTCATCACCCGCAAACCCCTGGTTGCCCAGCCTGATGAGGTTGAGCGCAACCCCCGGGCGAGATCAGCCAAAATCCGCGTGGCGCAGCGTCTGTAGGCGCGACCGCGCGATATTGGACCTCCCGCTCGCACCATAAACGAAGCTTAAACACACTACCAACGTACTCGGGATGGGAGGCGGCATATCATGGGCTACAACACTTCAAGCGCAGCACTCGCCTATGATATGAACGCCATGCCCGCCTATCGTGAGACGCCGCAGGCCCCCGTTGCTCCCCGTGAGCAGCGCGCGCCGCGCTTTGATGTCTACACGGGCGCGGGCCGTCAGGCAAACCAGGCGGTAAGCCCGGTTTTCATGAGCGTTCTTAAAACGTTTTGCATCATTGCGGCTATCTTCATGACGATCGGCGTCGCCCGCGTGGCGCTCGCCGGCGTTACGGCCCAGGTGCTCAACAGCAACGCCGAGCTTACCAGCACGCTCGAAAAGGCGACCGATGAGAGCTCCGACCTGGAGGTCATGCATTCGGTCTATGGCGCCGACACGCGCATTCGCGACCTTGCGGGCGCTTATGGCATGGTGGAGCCCAGCGAGAGCGTTACACTTGACTTTTCGCAGGATGCAGCCGCGGGCGCCAACGCGACCGCGACCGCTCAGTAGCAAGACGGTAGCTGAGTATGACAAATGACTATCGCCGCGGTTCCGATGGGGGCCGCGGTTCTGGACGTCCCTCGTCGCGGGGACGTTCTGGTTATCAAGGAACGGGTCGGCAATCTTACAACGTCGGGCAGTCCCGTGGCAACGACCCGGCGTCGCGACTTCGCGGCTCGGGCGGCCCTCAAGTGCATAACACCAGGTCGCGCAAGAGTTCGTCGACCGAATGGCTCACAGGCGCACCTCTGCCTCGCCGCAAAGCCGTCATGGGCTTCATCGGGCTTGGCTTGGGCTTGGGCGTCTTTCGCCTTGCCGACTATCAAATTGTCGAAGCCGATAAACTGCGCGAGCGTGCCGATGCGCGCCGCCTGCTTGCGCAGACCCTCTATGCCAAACGTGGCACCGTCTACGACCGCAACGGCAACGTGTTGGCGTCGTCGGTCGAATGTCGCAACATCGCCGTGAACCCGCAGCTTGTCGAGGATGTTGACAAGACGGTGTCGGCGCTGGTCAAGGCAACTGGAATCAATAAAAAGACCTGCCGCAAGCTCGTTGAGTCCGATGGAACCTGGGTGTATATCAAGCGCCAGGTGGACGAAGACGATGTTGCGGCGCTGGAGAAGAAGAACCTGCCCGGCGTGCTTTTTGAGCAGGCCATGAAGCGCGTATATCCATACGGCAATCTGGCATCGCAGGTGCTGGGTGTAGTGAATGTAGACAACGACGGCTTGACGGGTCTCGAAAAGCAATACAACAAGCTTCTGACCGGCACGAACGGTTCTCTCGTACGCGAGCGCGCGAGGGACGGCAGCTATATCGCGGGCGGTGCCTATAAAAAGGTGGCTGCGGTCGACGGCGTTGATATCGTGACGACGCTCGACGTCAATATCCAGCGTGCGGCCGAGGATGCCCTGGCAGAGGCAGTTGAGAAGACTAAGGCCAAGAACGGCTCGGCGCTGGTCACCGATCCTACGACAGGCGAGATTTTGGCAGCCTGCTCGTACCCGACCTACGACCAGACCGATCTGGAGAATGCCAAGACCGAGGATATGAATCTGCGCCTGGTCACCGACGCCTACGAGCCCGGCTCGGTCTTTAAGACGCTCGTGGCGGGCGCCGGCTTCGACTTGGGCGTCGTGCGATCGAGTACGTCGTTTGAGGTGCCGGCGAGCATCAAGGTGGGCGACGATACCGTCACCGATGCCGACAAGCGCGACTATGCCATGACCATGGATGTGCGCGAGATGATGCGCCGTTCGTCCAACGTGGGCTTTGTCCTGGTGGGGCGCAAGATCGGTGCCGACGACTTTGCCGCCTATGTGGACAAGTGGGGCATCGGTCACAGCTCGGGTGTCGATTTTCCGGGAGAGAGCCTGGGCATCGTCAAGGAGCGTGACCAGTATGACGGCGCCACGCTGGGCTCGATGAGCTTTGGACAGGCACTGTCCGTCTCGCCGATTGAGATCGCACGTGCCGTGGGCGGCATCGCCAACGGCGGCGTGATGATGACCCCGCACTTCTATAAGTCCAGCAAGGGCGACGAGAAGGACTGGGGCGAAGGCGAGCGCGCGATTTCTGAGGATGCCGCATCCCAGGTGACATCGTGCATGCAGACGGTCGTGTCCGAGGGAACGGGCGTTGGCGGCGCGGTTGACGGCTATGACGTGGCGGGTAAGACCGGTACGGCCGAACGTGCCGACGAGAACGGCGGCTACCTCAAGGAGAACTACATGTCGTCCTTTATGGGCTTTGCACCGGCACAATCGCCCAAGGTGCTGTGCTATATCACGCTCGACGGAACGCCGAGCGGCTCAGATGCCGCTGCGGTGCCGTTCCAGTCCATTATGGCCAACGCGCTCGACGTGCTGGGTATCCCGCACACGAAGTAGGGGGTTACAATCTTTGGGGCGTGGTTTGTTGTCCCATATGAGGGTGTTCACATGCCCTGCACCACGCATGTGCGGCGCTGGGATACAATACGCCGATAGCATTATTAGGTTTACAGGGGAGCTGCAATGATAGAGATCGCCGTCAACAACCTCGCGGCCGCAACAGGGGCCCGAACCGTGACGGGAGAAGCCGATCGGGTATGCCGCGGGTGCGTTATCGACTCGCGCCAGGTCGAGGAAGGGACGATTTTCGTCGCCTTTCCCGGTGAAAACGTCGATGGCAATGATTTTGCTTCCCGTGCCGTCCAGTCGGGTGCCGGCGCCGTCGTGATGACGCGTGAGCCCGAGGCCGAGCTGGTCTCGCTGGCGCAGGACAAGGGCTGTGCCATCTTGCTGACCGATGATCCCGAGGAGTTTCTGCTGCGTTTGGCGCACGCGTATCGCCTGGAGCTTGGCTGCCTGGTCGTTGGCATTACCGGTTCCATCGGCAAGACGACGACCAAGGACGTGCTCGCCGCTGTTCTCGCCAAGCGCTATCGTGTCTGGGCCACCAAGGGCAATTTTAATAACCTGATCGGCATGCCGCTCACGGTGCTTTCCGCCCCGGCCGATACCGAGGTCCTGGTGCTCGAGATGGGCATGAACCATTTCCATGAGATCGAGCGCCTTTCCCAATCCGCCAATCCCAACTTTGCCATCGTGAGCAAGATCGGCACCTCTCACATCGGCATTTTGGGCAGCCGCGAGAACATCGCCCGCGCTAAGGCCGAGATTGTCCAGGGTATGTGCGCCGCCGGCGACTTCTTGCCGCTGCTGGTCTTGGGTGGCGAGGACGACTTTACGCCGTTCATTCGCGATACGTTCGCCCAGCCTGCTGGTATCGACGTGATGTTGGCCGGTGTCTCGGACGATGATGAGGTCCGCGCCCGCGACATTCGTGTTGATGACGAAGGCCGTCCGGTCTTTACGCTCGATTTTGGCCAGGGTGAGACGATCGATACCATGCTTGCCATCCCCGGCGTGCAGTCCGTCCCAAATGCCGTTAAGGCCGCCGCGGTTGCCTATCGCCTGGGCGTGACGCCCGAGCAGATCGATGCTGCCTTTAGAGGCCTCACGATCACCGGTCACCGCCAGGAGATCAAGCGCGCCAAGAGCGGTGCCCGCGTCATTGACGATTCCTATAACGCCAGCGCCGAATCCATGGCTGCTGGTCTCGATCTACTGTGTTCGCTTTCGTGCACGGGGTCTCGCATGGCGATCCTGGGCGAGATGGGCGAGATGGGCGATGAGGCTCCTCGCATGCATGAGCTCGTGGGCGCCTATGCCGCCGCCAAGAAGCTCGACATGCTGGTGTGCGTGGGTGGTGAGCTGGCCCAGCTTATGGCCGATGCCGCGCGCATGATGGGTATGGACGAGGACCGCATCCAGGTGTTCTCCGATTATCAGCAGGTGCTCGACCGCATGGGCGGCGCGCTTGAAAAACATGATGTTGTACTGGTCAAGGGTTCCCGCTTTGTTGAGCTCGACCGCTTTGTGGAAGGTGTGTGCTAGCCCATGTTCGGCAATCCCTCGTATCCAACGTATCAGGCTTTTTTGGGGCTTGGCATCGCCGCCGCCATTGCGCTGCTGCTCATGCCGTGGTGGATCAAGCTGCTTAAGGTCGAGGGTATCGGCCAGCAGGTTCGTGCCGACGGCCCCAAGCGTCATTTGGTTAAGCAGGGAACGCCCACCATGGGTGGCGTTGTCATCCTCGTCGCGATCTCGCTGACCTGCCTGCTGATGGGCAAGCTCACCACCGAGCTCGTGCTCGTGCTGCTCGCCACGCTGGCGACCGGCGTGCTGGGCCTGATCGACGACCTGACCTCCGTTACGCATGGGCGCTCGCTCGGTCTGACGCCTCATGCCAAGATGATCGGCCTAACCATTATCTGTGTCACCTTTACGGTACTTGCCGTCAACTGGTGCGGCGTCGCCCCCGAGATTCGTTTTCCCGGCGGCCTGACGATTGACCTCGGTGTTCTTTCGACCACCATCTGCGGCCTTTCGTTCCCGTGGCTCTACATTGTCTTTTGCTGGCTGATGATCGCCGGTCTTTCTAATGCCGTGAACCTGACCGATGGCCTTGATGGTCTTGCTGGCGGCACCTCTATGATTGCCATGCTCGCCATGGCTGCCATGGCGTTTTTGCACGGAGACGTGAACCTGTCCATCTTCTGCACCGCGTGTGCCGGTGCCTGCTTGGGCTTTCTGTGGTTCAACTGCTATCCGGCGAGCATCTTTATGGGCGATACCGGCTCGCTTGCCCTGGGCGCCGCGTTTGCCTGCACGTCCATCATGACCAACACCGAGGTCGTCTCCCTCATCATCGGCGGCCTGTTTATCGTTGAGACCCTGTCGGTCATGATTCAGGTTGTCTACTTCCACTTTACGCACAAGCGCGTCTTCCTTATGGCGCCCATCCATCATCATTTCGAAAAGAAGGGCTGGGCCGAGACCAAGGTCGTCATCCGTTTTTGGATTATCGCTGCGGCCTTTGGTGCCGTTGGCCTTGCTTTGTTCTTCCAGTTGGGATAGTGGTCTTTCATGCCTCTTGCTGATGTCTTTAGCCTGCTCGTTTTGGGTCAGGGCAAATCCGGTCTCGATGTCGCCCGCTGGGCGCTGGCACATCCCGAGCGCGTAAGCGCCGTTACCGTGTATGGCGGCGGCACCTCTGAGCCCAATGACGCCACGCGTGCGCTCGAGGCTGCTGGTGCGTCGTTTGTCTATGGGACCGAACAGGTCGAGGGCGTCTATGACGTATGCGTGACGTGCCCGGGCATCTCGGAGTTCTCGGGCTTCTTTAAGGCCGGGCGCGAGCATGCCGCCCAGATTATGGGTGAGCCCGAGTTTGCCTATCGCCTGTCGCCCGATAACTGGATTGCCATCACGGGCACCAACGGCAAGACGACCACCACGTCGCTGACTGATTATCTGCTCAAGGCTGGCGGCGAGGCCAGCGTGGCTGTCGGCAACATCGGCGAGCCGCCGGTCAACGAGATTGACGGCCGAGTCCATAATGAGTGGTTTGTGGCCGAGCTCTCGAGCTACCAGATTGCTACGACCGCCGAGCTTCATCCTCGCGTGGCGGTGCTGCTCAACATCACGCCCGACCACCTGGGCTGGCA
>CABSAN010000079.1 GCA_902475785.1 uncultured Collinsella sp. | reverse complement strand
ACGTTGGAGCTGTAGAGCGCCAGGCCCTTCTCGTAGTCCTTGCTGTACAGATCGAACGGGGCGCGACCCGGCACAAACAGCAGCGCATCGTACTCAAGCGTGCCCTCGGCGTGGAAGCTGATAGTGCGCGCGGGATCGTCAAAGTCGTGGAACGTGGACTTGTAGAACTCGTCGTAATCCTTCTGCTCAACGTCGGAGCTGCGCTTTTTCCAGATCGGCGTCATGGAGTTGATGGTCTCGAGCTCCTGGTAGTCCTCGTACTCGGGCTTGTAATCATCCGGCGCGTCCTCGGGCTTGGGCTTCTGGCGGCTCTTGCTCACCATCATCTGAATCGGGTAGCGCACATAGTTGCTGTACTGCTGAATCAGGCTCTTGAGGCCCCACTCGGTCAGGAAGCGATCGTAGGTCTCGGCCTCGCCGTCGGCGTCGAGCTTCTCGTTCTCGCGCAGCGTCAGAATGACATCGGTACCGTGCTCAGCACGCTCACCATCCTCGATGGTGTAGCCCTCAAGACCGTCGGACTCCCAAACGTGGGCGGTATCCTCGCCATAAGCGCGACTGACGACCTTCACGTGGCTGGCGACCATAAAGGCGGAGTAGAAACCCACGCCAAACTGACCGATGATGTCGACATCGGAGCCCTGTTGCTCGGCGTTCTCGGTCTTAAACTCCTCGGAGCCGGAATGGGCGATGGTGCCCAGGTTGCGCTCGAGCTCCTCGGCGGTCATGCCGATACCGTTATCCGAAATCGTGATGGTACGGGCATCTTTATCAAAGGAAACACGGATGGCCAAGTCGCCCTGGTCGAGCTTGACACTCGGATCCTGCAGGCTCTTAAAGTTGAGCTTGTCGACGGCATCGCTCGCATTGGAGATAAGCTCGCGCAGGAAGATTTCCTTATTGGTGTAGATGGAGTTGATCATGAGGTCGAGCAGTTTTTTGCTCTCGGTCTTAAATTGACGCATGTGCAGTCCTTTCGCGCTACCCCTGCCCGCAAAAACGGCCCGGTTGCCCGAGCCGCATCGCAGACCTGCTATGTTCAGACTTAGATTTTATAACCCATTAGCGCGCATATATACATAAGGAATCGAAAAATTGCATGTTGCAATGCCCCATGCGCCAATTGTCGAGGAGTGTCCCCAAATGCCGGCAGAAAAGAAACGTCCCTATCTGTCGCCCAGCAGTTTGGCCATCCAGGCGTGGGGCTGACCTTCGTCCTCATAGTCCACCGGCGCGATCTGCGTGTAGCCCGCCTTGGCGTAGAGCGGCAGCACATACTCCTGCGCATGCAGCTTTATGAGCTTGGCGCCGGCATCGCGCGCAGCAGCTTCGCTGGCCTCGACAATCTTGCTCGCCAGACCGTGGCGACGCATGGTGGACAGCACGGCGACGCGCCCCATAATATAGGTCTCCCCCGCCGCGACGCCTTCGTCCATATCGCACGCCGGCGAAACCGGGGCCTCTGCATCTGCCGCACGCTCCAGTTCCTCGGGAAACACGCGCGAGCAGCCGGCGAGTTGACCATCCACGTACAGCGTCACATGGATGCAAGTCGGCACCTCATCGATAGCGTCGAACTCGCTCTCGTAGCCCTGTTCGTCCATAAAAACGATGCGGCGCACCAGCGCCGCGTCATCAAAGCAACCCGTCTTAAGTTGGATATCCATAGCAGCCCCTTCATTCGATGCGAACGTTGGGGAAAAATTTTAGCGGAAATGAGCTCCCACGCTAAACTTCGCGCGTGCTTTTGCCAGGCAATCGTAGTGGCCCACGTTGTGGGCATCGCTCGCGATATAGCTGTACAGGCCCTGCTTAAACAGGCGCTGCGCCGGCTTCTTTTCGCGACCGAACCGTCCACCTGCGATAAAGTCCGCCGAAGCCTGCAGTTTGCAGCCCAGGTCGACCAGGCGCTCAGCCACGCTCACATCTTCTTGAATCGCACGATAGCGCTCGGGATGGGCAATAATCACCTGGCAACCGCGACACTGCAAGTCGTAAATCGTGTTCTCGTATTCCTCAAAGTCATACGAATCAGCACGCGTCGAGAGCTCAAGCAAAAACTCGTTTGAGCCATCAAAATGCAGTCGATCGGCCCATTCGATGCCCAAATCCATGAGCTTGGCATGATTGACCTCAAAGCCCATCTGCAAATGCATATCGCCCGCATGCGCGCAAAGCAGTCGATAGGCCTCCCACATTTTTTCGAAGTCAAAATACGGGTCCCGGCAGTGCGGCGTACACACCATGTGCGTAACGCCGACGGCGCGGGCCGCCTCGAGCATCGCCAAGCTTTGCTCGAGGTTCGCCGCGCCGTCGTCAACACCGGGCAGGATATGGCAGTGGATGTCTCTCATATCGCCCTCTTATCTGCGTCGTTGCTATTTCTTAAAACGCTTCGCCTTCGCAGGGGCCCCCGTTGCAGCGGCACCGCCAACAGCAGGGCTAACTCCGGCAACAGCGTTGTTCTGGCCCTTGTCCTCGCCATAGTAAGAGTAATAGTAGTCATGGCTCGAGGTCTCACAGCAGTTCATGACCGTGCCAATTACGTTAACCTCGGCCTTGTTGAGCTGGTCGAAGGCGGCAATGATCTCGTTGCGCTTGGCGAAGTCCTCACGGATAACGTAGATGGTGCCGTCGGTAATCGCGGCGACCTCGGCGGCATCGACAAAGGTGCCCACGGGCGGCGTATCGAAAATGACGTACTGGTACTTCTCCTCCAGCGCGGCAACCAGCTTGGCAAAGCGGCGCGAGGCGATAATGTCAGCCGGGTTGGGAATGCGCGGCTCGGCATCGAGGAAGAAGAAGTTGGGCTGGCCGGTTTCGACGACAGCCTCGTCAATCGACATCTGGTCGGAAAGGACGGCGTACAGGCCACCGGAATGACGGAGGCCCAGCAGGTTGGCAAGCGTACGGTGACGCATGTCGCACTCGACGAGAAGGACGCTCTTGCCGCTGGTCGCAATGGCCTGAGCCAGGTTGACCGCAATGGTGGACTTGCCCTCGTTAGGGATGGAGGACGTCAAGGTAATGGACTTGATCGGCGTATCGACACTCGCAAAGCGAATGTTTGCCAGCAGCGTCTTGGCTGCGTTGCTAAAGGCGAGGGTATCGCTGGTTTTCTTTTTACGGGCCATGAATTACTTACCGCCCTTCAAAACGGGGAAACGACCGATAACGGGCACACCGAGCAGTTCGACGGCATCGTCAACGGAGCGGACGCGGGTATTGAGCATGTCGAGCAGCACGACAATTGCAACGGCGACGAACAGGCCGGCCAGAGCGGCGACCGCGATGTAGAGCTTGCGGTTGGGGCCGCTGGGCTGGTTGGGGATCTTTGCCTTATCGATCACGTTGACGGCCTGGGCGGCGTCAACGTCCTGAGCCACGGTAGACACCGAGTTGGCAATGGCGTTGGCGACAGCGGCGGCACCGTCGGGGCTGTCGCCGGTCACGGACAGCGAAATGACACGAGTCGTGGTCTCGCTCGTAACGCTCACCTTGTAATCATCCAAGTTGGAAAGGCCAAGCTCCTTAGCAGCGCCGCTCTTGACGCTGTCGCTATCGAGCAGCGTCGCGATATCGTTGGAGAGCATCTGGCTCGCCGACAGGTCGTTGTAGTAGCTCGTCTGGCTACCATCGGTCTTGGCGAGAATGTACATGCTCGTCGTGGCGGTGTAGGTGTTGTCCATCATGGTAAAGGACACGACGCCCATGGCGATCGCGCAGACCACCGGGAGGGCGATGACCAGCTTAAGGTGCTTTTTAAGCAGCTGGAACAGTTCGAGAAGGGTCATGCAGCTTGCCTTTCATTTCCCTAGTTCATATCGACAAAACTGCTCGTATAATATCGCATCTTCTTGCCATGTCCGAACTCTATACATAAGATACAGCGCTTACACCATTGTTGCGCAACATTAACGCCGCACCGGCAGCCCCGATGCGGCGTGAAATTCACATGTTTGCAGTACCGCTACACGAACTGCTCGTCCTGTTGCACGGGAAACGTCACCGTGATGGTGGTCCCCACCCCCAACTCGCTTGACAGATCGAGCGAGGCGTGATGATACAGGGCGGCATGCTTGGCGATGGCCAGACCCAGACCCGTTCCACCGCGCGCTTTAGAACGACTCTTGTCAACGCGATAGAAACGCTCGAACACCTTACCCTGCTCCTCGGGCGCAATGCCAATACCCGTGTCGGCAACCGACAGATACGGGTGCCCGTCGTCGTTGGTTCCGCACCGCAACGTCACCGTACCGCCGGGCCGGTTGTAGCGAATGGCGTTGCTCGCCAGGTTATAGATGAGCTCATCGATCAGACGCGATACGCCTTCGACGACCACAGGCTTGGTCTCATGGCCTATCGCCACATTTGCCTGACGAGCGACCTGCTCAAGACGCTGCTCGACCGCATAGATAGCACGCGAAAGCTCAATGGGCTCCGTGGAGCCAATAGGCACCGCCTCGCCATCGCTCGCACGCTCGGCCTCATCCAAGTTCGAAAGCGTGAGGATATCGTTGACGAGCGCCGCCAAACGGCCCGCCTCACGGTAGATGCGGCCGCCAAAGGTGCGCAAATCGTCCTCACCCTCGACCATGCCGTTCGCAATGAGCTCGGCATAGCCCGAGATTGCCGTAAGCGGGGTCTTGAGCTCATGGGTGATATTGGTCGTGAACTCGCGGCGCATGCGGTCGTTGTCCGACAGCACCGCCATCTGGCGCTTGAGCTCCTGGCGTTGCGACTCAATGCGCTCGAGCATGGGAACCATCTCGGCATAGGCATGCTCATAGCTCCGGCGCGGGTGGTCCAAATTGACCTCTTGCAGCGGTGCAATGATGGCACGGGACTCGCGGCGCGCAAGGAAAAACGAGAGCACCGCGCCCGCCGCCGCGATAAGCAGCATCGGTGCCACCAGCGAGAGCAAAATCGCCGCAACGCCAGGCTGGGCTTGCGCCAAACGGACAACCTGACCGTTATCAAGGGCGACAGCGCGATAGAGCATGACCTCGTCGAGTGTGGTGCTCGAGCGCTCCGCGGAGCCCGAGCCGCTCTCAAAGGCCTCAACGACCTCGGGGCGATCGCCATGATTGGGCAGCATAGAAGGCGACGCCTCGTTGTCGTAGGCGACCGATCCGTCCTTATTGATCAGCGTGATGCGCAAGTCCTCGCGATCGAGACTGCGCAGAAAGGCAATGGGCTCCTGCTGCTCATTGAGGGCAGCGGCAATAAGCTCGGTTTCTTGCGAAAGGTTGGCGCTCGTGGCATCTGCCAGGGTATTTTGCACAAAGAACGCGCCCAACACCGTAAACGCCACGATAACCGCCATAGCGCAAAGAAAAATCGTCGCGAACACGCGATGCGACAGGGTGCGTTTTCCCTGGGGGGCTAAGACCACGAGCTACTCCTCCGATGCGCTAGCCGCGCTGTCGGCTCCTTCGGCATCGTCATCGGCCGAAGGCTCGGCCAGACGATAGCCCACGCCGCGCACGGTCTCTATGGCGCTCGCATGCTCGCCGAGCTTTTGGCGGAGCGTCTGCACATGCACGTCGACGGTGCGCGAACCGCCGTCGAAGTCCCAACCCCATACGCTCTGCAGCAGCGACTCGCGGGTAAAGACCACGCCAGGTTTGCGCATGAGGTACTCGAGCAGGTCGAATTCACGCAGCGTGAGCTTGAGCGGTTCACCGGCAACAGTCACTTCGCGGTGGCTGGGCGAAAGTACGATATCGCCCACGCTGAGCACATCGCTCGCCTGCTTGACCATGCCGCCGCGGCGCAGCAACGCACGGCAACGGCTCGCGAGTTCCATAAGCGAGAACGGCTTGGTCAGGTAATCGTCGGCACCGCCATCGAGCGCCATGACCTTGTCGAGCTCGGTGTCCTTGGCGGTGAGCATCATAATGGGCACCGTCGCCGTCAGGCGATCGCCACGCAGACGACGCATAATCGCCAAGCCGTCGGTATCGGGCAGCATGATGTCGAGCAGCACAGCATCGGGCACCCGTCGCGCCACGGCGGCCTTAAACTCGCCATCGCACGAAAAGCCCTCGGCCTCGATTCCCTGCTTGCGCAGCGCGTAGACCGTCAAATCCCTGATGTTGTCATCGTCCTCGACGTAATAGATCATGTTGAACCCCTCTGCGGCCGGCATGACCGCATCTTAACTCTAAAGGCACCTGCACTAGATGGTATCAGCCAAAACGGCCCGTCAAATAATCCGCCGTGCGCGGATCGGTCGGGTTTTTGAAGAGCTGAGCGGTGGGCGCATGCTCCACCAGCTCGCCCAGCAAAAAGAACGCGACCGAGTCGGAGATGCGCGCAGCCTGCTGCATGTTGTGCGTAACGACCACCAGCGTGCAGGTCTCCTTGAGCTCGCAGGCCAGCTGCTCCACCACCAGCGTCGATACGGGGTCGAGCGCCGAGGTCGGCTCGTCCATCAGCAGAATGTCGGGCTGCACGGCCAGTGCACGGGCGATGCACAAACGCTGCTGCTGGCCGCCCGAAAGACCCAGGCCCGACTCCTTCAGTTTGTCCTTGACCTCGTCCCACAGGGCAGCGCGGCGCAGGGAGTCCTCGACCAACTCGTCGAGCACGACGCGGTCGCGCACTCCCATGCCGCGAGGACCGTAGGCGACGTTGTCGTAGATGCTCATGGGAAACGGATTGGGGCGTTGGAACACCATACCCACGCGCTGGCGCAAGCAGCAGATATCGTAATCGCCCAGGATATCCTGACCGTCGAGTGCAATCTTGCCTTCAATGCGGCAATCCTTGATATCGTCGTTCATACGGTTAAAGCAGCGCAGCAGCGTCGACTTTCCGCAGCCCGAAGGCCCGATGAACGAGGTGATCTGCTTGTCGCGAATTTTGATGTTCACGTCCTTGAGCGCATGATGGTCGCCGTAAAACAGGTCAAGACCCTCAACATCGATGCGCGTCGGCGAGGCGGCGAGGTCATGCGCCGTGGGGCGAGTCGCGTCCCCGACCTCGCGCTCGTGCGCGGCCTCGGCTTGCGCCTCCATGAGTTCCTCAAGCTCCGTAGGCTCCATCGCCGCAGCAGCCGTCATACCGCATACCTCCATATCGATATCAATTCAGCAGTATCGATAGTAGAAATCGCGGCTCATACGCACGTGAGCGCATTGTCAAGTGTTTGTAA
>CABSAN010000078.1 GCA_902475785.1 uncultured Collinsella sp. | reverse complement strand
AGCGAAAACGCCCCTAAGCGAGCAAGGTGACGTAAAAGAGGAGAGAAGCGTACTTCGGTACGCGACCGACGACTGAACGTCAGATTGCCGCTTAGGGGCGTTTGCAGCGTCGAGCCGTTACGCGGGTTGGTAAACCCGCGTAACCCGCTACACAGCCTGCGCCAGCTTCTCGGCTCGCTCGGCGGCGGCAAGCGCCTCGATGACGGTGCCGAGCTGATCGCCCAGAAGGACGCCGTTGTAGGTGGAGTTGAAGCCGATCCGGTGATCGGTCACGCGGTCCTGGGGCTGGTTGTAGGTACGGATCTTCTCGGAACGATTGCCGTGGCCAATCTGGCTCTGGCGCTCGGCGCCGAGCTCGGCCTGCTGCTTCTCGAGCTCCATCTCGTACAGACGGGCGCGCAGCATCTGCATGCAGACTTCGCGGTTCTGGATCTGGGAGCGCTGTTCCTGCGACTGCACCACGGTGTTGGTGGGCAAGTGGGTGATGCGCACGGCGGAGTAGGTAGTGTTAACGCACTGACCGCCAGGGCCGGAGGCGCAGTAGGTGTCGATGCGCAGGTCGGACTGGTTGATCTGGACGTCGATTTCCTCGGCCTCGGGAAGTACGGCGACGGTTGCCGTGGAGGTCTGGATGCGGCCCTGGGACTCGGTCTTGGGAACGCGCTGGACGCGATGCACGCCGGACTCGTACTTCATGACGGAGTAGACGCGGTCGCCCTCGACCTTGAACTCGATGGACTTAAAGCCGCCGGCCTCGCTGGGGCTGGAGTCGAGCACGGTGGTCTTCCAACCGCGCGACTCGCAGAAGCGCTGGTACATCTTGTACAGATCGCCGGCGAAGATGGCCGCCTCGTCGCCACCGGCGGCGGAGCGGATCTCGACGATGGTGTTCTTGTCATCGTTGGGGTCACTCGGGATGAGCATGTACTTGATGTCTTCCTCGAGCTGGGGAAGCTTCTCCTCATTCTCGGAGATGTCCATCTGGAGCATCTCCTTCTCGTCCGCGTCGGTCGTGTCGCGGAGCATCTCCTTGGCGGCCTCGATGTCATCGAGTGCGCCGATGTACTCACGCGAGGCGGCGATGAGGTCGGACTGGTGCGCGTACTCCTTGTTGAGACGCGTGAACTCCTTGATATCGGAGGCGACGGCTGGGTCGGAGAGCTTCTTCTCGAGCTCCTCGTAGGCCTTGATAATCTTTTCGAGCTTGTCGCGCATGGCGGGACTCCTTTATATGCGTGAAGGTGAAAATCGGCAGAGTTGATGGGGCGCGCGGCGCCACTGCGGGGGTAAGCCCGGCTAGAACATGTCGATCTTCAGATACATGCGCATCCCTTCGCGTATGGGGTACATAGTTGCAATCTAACCCATACATGATAGCGTGCGCAGGCAAACCTGCATATAACCCGCACGGAATGATTGGACGTAGCCGTTGGGGACGTTCCTTAACGACTAGTCGTTTAAGAACGTCCCCAACGGCTAGCAAAGGGACTGTCGCTTTGTCACATTTTAGAGCGTCTGGAGCAGGGCGATGAGGAAGCGTACTCCCTGGAGGTAGGCGCGGCGGGTGATGCGCTCGTTGGTGCCGTGGACGCCGCGATCGCACTCGTCGTCATCAACCACAAAGGCCGAGAAGCGAATACACTCAGAGCAAATGTGCTGGTAGTTGGCAGCGTCGGTCGCACCGATCACGGTCGAGGGCACAATTGCCACTGGCTCGAATGATCCGTTTTCCTCCGTCCCCTTTGGATCACGGAAATAGCGGGCGGCGATGGAGCGAACCGCCTCGAGGCCGGGACCACCGATGCGCGGAGACGGCGAGGGTTCGGAGCTGCCGGGGCCCAGCTCCACTTCGACACGACCGGAAAGGTCCGCCCCGGCAACCGCCTCACGGCAGCGCGCCACAACGTCGGCCACGCTCGTGCCCTCGAGCATGCGGAAGTTGATGTTGGCCCACATATCCTGCGGCATCACGTTGGCGCCGGTGCTGCCACCCTCAATCTGGGTCGGCGCGCAGGTGGTCGTCACCAGCGGATAGAGCTTCTTGCTGGCAAGGCAATCGCGGACAATGGCGCCCCCGTTGGCGGCAATTTCATCGGCCGTGTACAGCCCTAACTCGACAAGCTGGGCGGCAAGCAAGTCGGTCACGCGCGTCGGCCACTCGATATCGCAGATTGCGGTGATAGCACGGCTCAGCACCTCGAGCGATGTGCCGCCGTAGGGGTTGGACGAATGCCCGCCCTCACTCTTCGTCTTGAGCACGATATCGGCGTAGCCCTTCTCGGCAAGGTCGGCGTGCATGAGCCAACCCTTGCCCGCGCTGTACTCGGCAGCCGGAACGACGCGGTAGTCGCCCTCGTCGATCAGGTACTCAAGCTCAATGCCGCGCTCCTCGAGCGCGCGGCCGATGGCGCCTGCGCCGTACTGCGTCGTCTCCTCGTCCTGGCCAAAGGCCAGGAGCAGCGTGCGCTCGTGCTGCCAACCGTGCGCCAGCGCATACTCGACAGCCTCGAGAATACCTGCGACCTGGTCCTTCATGTCGATCGCGCCGCGGCCCCAGATGTAGGTGTCGTCCACGTGCCCGCTATAGGGGGCGTGCGTCCAGTCGGCCTCGGTACCCGGCACCACGGGAACCACATCCATGTGGCCCATGAGCATAACGGGCTTAAGAGCCGGATCGCTGCCGCCAAGCGTCACCAACAGCGAGTGGTCGATCAGCTCGACCTCGCCCGCCGCAAACACGCGCGGCCAGGCCTGCTGCATATAGGCGCACAGGTCGTCGAAGGGCTGCCAGTCCACCGCCCCGGCATCCATGCTCGAGATGGTCGGAAACGACAGCACGCGGCCCAAGCGCTCGCACGCGCCCGCCTCGTCTATATCGGCAAAATCGTCCTCATGCGCAAAGAAGCGCCAAACCTCGGCCATGACATCCTTTCGATTGTGACGACAAAGGCCGCCCCACGGGAGCGGCCCTGCAACGCAAGCGTTTGCGGTCGGTTATTTGTCCTCGAGATAACGAGAGAGGAACTCGCGAGTGCGCTGGTGTTTGGGGTTGCCGAAGAGCTCGGCCGGCGCGGCGTCCTCGAGCACCACGCCCTTGTCCATAAAGACCACGCGGTCGGACACGGTTCGGGCAAAGGCCATCTCGTGCGTGACGACGACCATGGTCATGCCGTCGGCCGCAAGCTTGCGCATGACCTCGAGCACCTCGCCCACGATCTCGGGGTCGAGCGCGGAGGTCGGCTCGTCGAACAGCATGATCTGCGGATTCATGCACAGGGCGCGGGCGATGGCCACGCGCTGCTTTTGGCCGCCGGACAGGCGACCCACGGCGGCGTGCGCGAACTTTTCGAGCCCCACACTCGTCAAATGCTCCATCGCGACCTTTTCGGCCTCGGCCTTGCTCATCTTTTTGAGTGTGACGGGCGCAAGCGTGCAGTTGTCGAGCACGTCCATGTTGTTGAACAGGTTAAAGCCCTGGAACACCATGCCGATGTCCTCGCGGAGTTTATTGATATTGCAGCGCTCGGCCGTAAGGTCCTGGCCGTGGAACCAGATGTGGCCCGCGTCCGGGGTCTCAAGCAGGTTGAGGCAGCGCAGGAAGGTCGACTTGCCCGAGCCCGAGGCGCCGATAATGGTGACGACCTCGCCGGGGTTAACGGACAGGTCGATGCCCTTGAGCACCTCGAGCGAGCCGAAGCTCTTGCGCAGGCCCTCGACGCAGATGAGCGGCTCATTGGTCTGTGCGGCGGCCGCGGTGCCGGTGGTGGCGGTATCTGCCATGATGATTCTCCTCGTCTTGAGCCTAGTTGGAGCTGGGCAGCGTTGCCGGGGCCTCGGCGCCGAGCTTTTTGCCAAAGGCCTCGAGCAGGCGGCTCGCCACGAGCGTCAGGATCAGGTAGACCACGAGCGCCACGCAGTAGACCTCCATCTGGCGATAGTACACGCCGGCGACGGTGGTGGTGGCGTACATGAGGTCAAACACGCCGATGACCGAGAGCACCGACGAATCCTTGATGTTGATGATGAGCTCGTTGGTGAGCGCCGGAATCGCGTTTTTAATGCCCTGGGGGAACACGACCTTGCGCATAGCCTGCCACTGCGACAGGCCCAGCGAGCGTGCCGCCTCGGCCTGGCCGGGATCGATGGACTCGATGCCGCCGCGCAGGACCTCCATCATGTAGGCGGTAGAGTTGAGCGAGATGGTGACGAGGCCGGCGGTGAAGGTACTCCAGATCTGGTTGGCCTGGGCGGTCTCGAAGCCCATGCCGCGCAAAACGGTGAAGCCCGCGTAATAGATGAGTAGGCCCTGGACCATCATGGGCGTACCGCGCACGATGGTGGAGTAGACGGTCGCAAAGCCGCGGCCGATGCTTTTGAAAAAGCGCGTGAGATCGTTATCCACGCGGTCGAACGTCTGAATGCGCAGGAACACAAAGAGCAGCGCCAGGAAAAAGGCGATGACGGTACCAAGGGTCGCAAGCGCAATGGTGATTTCGATGCCGCGAATAAAGAAGTCCCCGCTCTTGTAGGTCATGTAGACCAGGCTCGACAAAAAGTCGCTGGGGTTGGAGTCCGAGACAATGCTCACCTGCACCAGATCGATAAACGACATGACGCAACGGTCCACGAAAAAGATCGCCGCGATGGCGACCACGACGTAGCTGCCTAAGCGTGCGCCACGACGGAAACGCTCGGATGCGAACGGCGACGCCTCGCGATAGTCGTTCCAGTGCATGAGCTTGGTGACCAGCGCCGCCGCCGACACGACGAGCCAGGCCCAAAGAATTGCCCAGAGGCAGTCTTGGAACACGCCCGTAGGCGCCAAAAAGCTCAGCGGCGTGGGGTTGCGCTGGCTAAACGCCAGGCCGAGCGCCGCGATAACGCTCGTGCCCAGGTATACATAACGGTGGTCGGCCTTGATAAAGGAGGCCAGGCGATTAATGGTTTTCATGCTGCCTCCCTATGCCGGCTGACGGTCGAGGCACGCGTCCCACATTTGGTCGCGCTCCTCTTGGCTAATGCCCTTGAGTGTCTTGTCGATGAGCTTAAGCAGCTTGTCCGAGCCCTTGCGGCAGCCGACATTTGCCGCGACCTCCTGCTTAAAGCCCTCGCCCTCGGCAAAATGGATGGGGACGATACCGGGATTTTGGGCCATATAGCCCTTCTCGTTCTCGGTGTTGTAGGTCACGGCGTCGCACGTGCCCTGCAGCAGGTTCGAAAACACCGTGGGAACCGAATCGACCGGGTTCTTGTGCACAACGTCCGGGATCTCGTCGATGACGGTATCGAGCATGGTGTCCTTTTGGCCGAGCACCGTGGCGCCGCTAAAGTCGCTGAGCTTGGTCGCATTCTGGTAGGGCGAGCCCTCTTTTACGAACAGGCCAAAGTAGCCAATGAAGTACGGGTCGGAAAAACCGACGGACTCTTCGCGCTCGGGCGTAGCGCTCATGCCGGCGATGATGAGGTCGATCTGGCCGTTGTTGAGCGAATCGATAAGGCCCGAGAAGCTCTGCTTGACGGCAACGGGCTCGCCACCGAGGGCCTTGCAGACGATCTTGGCGATCTGCACGTCGTAGCCATCGGCATAGGCGCCCTGCACGTTGTCGATGGGGATGGTGTACTCACTGGCTTCGGAAACCTGCCAGTTGTACGGGGCGTAGGCCGCCTCCATGCCAATGCGGATCTTATCCTTGCCGATCACGGAATCGGACAGGTCGTCGCGACCGCCGCCCGTCGTGGGCTGAACCACCTTGAGCGTGGACGGGCGCTGACAGCCGGCAAGCGCGCCGGCGACGACGGAAGCGCTCGCAGCGAGAGCGCTACCCAAAAAGATGCGACGGCTGCACACCGGCTGGGTCTGCATGCCGCGCTGTTGGGGAGAATGCATAATCTGCCTTCCCTGTTGAATCGTATGCTGACGACTTAACAGGATACGCCAGCGACCAGCAGCGCAGCACAAGCTCGAAAAATTAATAGACACACGGTAGTCATTGGGAACGTCGATGTTTTGACAATGCCAGCGAGCGCCACCCAGAGCGAACAAGTTGGCATGAAAAAGGCACGGCATAGACCTTCTGGTCATGCCGTGCCTTTTGAATGACAAATTGTCGCTCTGGGTGGCGCGCAGCGTCGACTGGTCCGCCGTTCGTTAGAACGGCGGAACCTAAGGGCGCAGCGTCGACCGGCCCGCCGTTCGTCAGAACGGCGGAACCTCTAGAGCAAAGTGACGCTAAAGCTGCGGACGTCCATCTCGCCCGGCGCCAGCGTAATGGTGTTGACCTTGTGCTCAAAGACGTCGTCCTCGGTGTCCATGGTGGTGTGACCGGTCCAGGGCTCGAGCGCCACAAACGGAGCGTCGTTGGCGGCAGACCACACGCCAATGTACTTAAAGCCCTCAAAGTCGATCTTGACGCCGTGGCCCGACTTGCGGCCGCGCAGCGTGAGCGTGGAGCCCGGGGTATCAGTGAACATGATGGCGTCGTTATCGAAGCTGCGGTGCGTGATGGGCAGCACGTCCGAGTTATCGGGAGCCTTGTAGCCACCCTCGAACGTCATAAGACCGTCGGGCGTGATGATGGGAGCCTCGTTGGTCCAAGCCTCGGTAAACGCCAACTCGTAATCCTCGAACGCCTCGTCCTCGGCACCGGGGGCCGGTACGTTAAATGCGGGGTGGCCGCCCACCGAGAACGGCAGGTCCACGTCGCCGGTGTTGGTGACGGCGAAGGTCTGCGTGAGGGTGGCGTCGCCGGTCAAGGCATAGGTCATGTTGAGCTTAAAGTGGAACGGGAACGCCTTGAGCGACTCGGGCGTATCGGTGATCTCGTACGTTACCGAGGAGCCGTCCTCCGAAACCTCGACCAGCTTGTGCTCGACAATGCGCGCGAGTCCGTGGCGCGGCATCTCGCAGGTGCCGGCCGCAGACGTTGCCGTGTTGTTGCGCAGCGAGCCCACAATGGGGAACAGGATGGGCGCGTGCTTGCCCCAAAAGGCGGGGTCGCCCTGCCACAGATACTCGTTGCCGTTGAGGGCAAGGCTCGTGAGCTGGGCGCCCATGGAATCGATGGCCGCGGTGAGGCCGCCGCGCTTGATGGTAGTGACGGTAGACATGCTACTTCCTCCAAAAGTAAACAATAGTGTCGAGGGCTATTGTCCCACTCTTGGCGGCGGGACGGGACGGCAGGCGATTATTGAGTAGCCATAGCGGAATGAGCGGCGAGCGCCTACTGGGTATCTACGTAAAGGTCGAACCCACCCTGCGGTGTGGTGTCGACCGTGTCGGGCGCCTGTGAGTTAAAGTTCACGGGGACCATGCGCTTTGAGGCACGGAAGCGCGTGCCGTCGGTGGCGACGGGCGGCTCATCGACGGTGAGCTCGTAGCCGCCGGGCTTGAGCTCGATGCCGTCACCAGCGGAATTGACGTATTGATACTCGTCAATCGTCTGCCCTTTGAGCGTGCGCCCCACGATGTGGATGAGCATTTGGCTGTCGCCGCGCGCGGTGTCCCACGTCGCGCCGTCCTTGACCTCGACCGACACATGTACCGAGCGCGT
>CABSAN010000077.1 GCA_902475785.1 uncultured Collinsella sp. | reverse complement strand
AGGTGTCATACTAAAGCCCCAAGATTCGCCAAAAGAGAGGGGCCTTGATGGCACAGAGCGCGAACATGGATGCATCGGAGCTTGCACGCGATATCGCGGCCGGCCTGGCATCGGCAACGACGGCAACGGAGCGCGCGGCACTGGTGCCCGCAGAGCTCGTCGAGGCCATTCAGCAACTAAAAGCCCAACGTGACGCAGTGATCCTGGCGCACTATTATGTGGCGCCCGAGGTCCAAGCCGTTGCCGATTACGTCGGCGACAGCTTCTACCTGGCAAAGCTCGCCAAGAGCCTTCCGCAGCAGACGATCGTGCTGTGCGGCGTGGAGTTTATGGGCGAGAGCGCCAAGCTGCTCAATCCCACCAAGACCGTGCTGCTGCCCGAGCCGGGCGCGGACTGTCCCATGGCGCACATGGTCAAGCGCGAGACGGTCGACGCGGCACGCGCCGAGTATGGCGACGACCTGGCCGTGGTGTGCTACGTCAACTCGACGGTCGAGATCAAGAGCTGGAGTGACGTGTGCGTTACCAGCTCTAACGCCGTCAAGATCGTCTCCGAGCTGCCGCAGCAGCACATCTTGTTCATTCCCGACCAGAACCTGGGCCGCTTTGTGGCCGAGCAGGTGCCCCAAAAGCACGTCATTCTCAACAACGGCTATTGCCCGCGTCATCACATCATCACCGTCGAGCAGATCGTCGACGCGCAGGAGGCACATCCCGATGCGCTCGTACTGGCGCACCCCGAGTGCAAGACCGACGTCCTGGCCGAGGCTGACTACATCGGCTCCACCGCCGGCATCATCAAGTATGCCGAGGAGTCGGACGCCAACGAGTTCATCATCGTGACGGTCCGCGGCGTGCTCTACGAACTTGAGCGCCGCTGCCAGGGCACCGGCAAGAAGTTCTACTTTCCTGCGGTGCAGCCCACCTGCGTCAATATGGATCTCATCACGCTCGAAAAGCTCGTGCACTGCCTGGAGACGGGCGA
This sequence comes from uncultured Collinsella sp., assembly GCA_902475785.1. Classification (GTDB taxonomy): domain Bacteria; phylum Actinomycetota; class Coriobacteriia; order Coriobacteriales; family Coriobacteriaceae; genus Collinsella. The sequence goes on along the minus strand of CABSAN010000077.1, from coordinate 6,774 downwards.
GGGCGAGGTGCAGATTGGCGTGTCGGACGAGGCCGCCGATCAGGCCAAGCTCACGCTCGACCGCATGCTCGAGTACGCGGCGCGCTAAGCCAATGTGACATGAGGGACCATCCCTTATGCCACATTACAAGGGAGAGGATTCCTGTGGAAACCAAACAATACCCCGATATGGAGTGCGATGTCGTCATTGCCGGATGCGGCGTGGCGGGCCTGTATGCGGCTCTCAACCTGCCGACGAGAACGCGCGTAATCATGCTCTCCAAGGGCGCCGTCGATGAGTGCGATTCGATGCTCGCGCAGGGCGGCATCTGCGTGCTGCCCGAGGGTTCTGACTACGATGCCTTCTTTGAGGACACCATGCATGCCGGCCATTACGAGAACCGCCGCGAGAGTGTTGACATCATGATTCGCTCGAGCCGTTCGGTCATCAACGACCTGCTGGCCATGGGCGTGGACTTTGAGCACAAGGCCGACGGCAGCCTCGACTTTACCCGCGAGGGCGCGCACAGCCGCCCGCGCATCGCCTTCCATGCTGATATTACGGGCAAGGAGATTACGACCAAGCTGCTCCAGGCTGTCCGCAAGCTGGACAACGTGCAGATTCTCGAACACGTTGCCATGACCGATATCCTGACCGCCGAGCGCGATGGCGCCACGGTGTGCACCGGCGTTGTCGCCGTTGCCGTGGACGAGGGCGATTCGGCTCGCCCCGCCGACGAGCTGGCAAATGCCGCTGAGGACGTGCATGCCGGTAAGCCGTTTAAGATCCATGCCCGCCACACGCTGTGGGCTACGGGCGGTATCGGCGGCGTATACGACCATTCGACTAACTACCCGCAGCTCACGGGCGATGCCTGCTACATTGCTCAGGAGCATGGCGTTAAGATGGAGCACCTGGACTACGTGCAGATCCACCCCACGGGTCTGTTCTCGCCGCAGCCGGGCCGCACGTTCCTAATCAGCGAAAGCTGCCGCGGCGAGGGCGCGATTCTGCTCAATGCCGCTGGCGAGCGTTTTACCGACGAGTTGCAGCCGCGCGACGTGGTCGCCGCCGCCATCCGCGAGCAGATGAAGCAGGACGGCACCGAGCACGAGTGGCTGAGCTTTGCCCCCGTCGAGCGCGACGTGGTGACCGGGCACTTTGCCAATATCCGCGCGCGCTGCCTGGAGGACGGCCGCGACATCCTGGACGAGCCTATTCCCGTCACACCCACGCAGCACTACTTTATGGGCGGCGTATGGGTCGACAAGGACGGCCGCACCTCGATGCCCGAGCTCTACGCCGCCGGCGAGACGGCCTGCAATGGCGTGCACGGCAAGAACCGCCTGGCTTCTAACAGCCTGCTCGAGTCCCTAGTCTGGGGTCGCCGCGCTGCTTGGCGTATGCGCACCGGCGAGTCGCTGGCCGTGGAGCAGACGGGCGAGCCCGTGCTCGATGGACGCCATCGCGCCCTGAGTTCCGATACCCTTGCAATCGATGATTTGGCCCGCGCTGCCGGCACGCAGGCCGTGGAGGAGTAGACCATGAATCCCATTACCATGAAGCTCGTCGTCGATGATCTGATTTTGCAGGCTCTGCGCGAGGACATCACGTTTGAGGACGTGAGTACGGCGAGCGTGTGCCCCACGGCGCGCCCCGCTACCGTTGAGCTCATCGCCAAGGCCGACGGCATTATCGCCGGCCTGGACGTATTCGCCCGCACCTTTGAGCTGCTGGATCCGCAGAGCTCCGTGTTGTTCGATGCCGCGGACGGCGACGAGGTACACGCTGGCGACCATGTGGGCCAGGTGCGCGGCGACGCGCGCGTGCTGCTTTCGGGCGAGCGCGTGGCGCTCAACTATCTGCAGCGCATGAGCGGCATCGCTACTTACACGCATCGGATGGCGGCTGCGCTCGAGGGCACCAAGACCGTGCTCGTTGACACGCGCAAGACCACGCCGGGCATGCGCGTCTTCGAGAAGGCCGCGGTCGAGATCGGCGGCGGCAGCAACCACCGTTACAACCTGTCGACGGCCGTCATGCTCAAGGACAACCACATCGACGCCGCCGGTGGCGTGACGCGTGCAATCGAGATGGCGCGCGCCCATGCGTCGTTTACCACGACGGTCGAGATTGAGTGCGAGAACCTGGACATGGTGCGCGAGGCCGTGGAGGCCGGCGCCGACATCATCATGTTCGACAACATGACCCACGACGACATGGCAGCCGCGATTGAGCTTATCGCCGGTCGCGCCAAGACCGAGTGCTCGGGCAACGTGGACGCCAACAATATCCGCGCACTCGCCGACCTGGGCGTTGACTTTATCAGCTCGGGGGCGTTGACGCACTCCGCGCCGATCCTCGACCTCTCGCTTAAGCACCTGCGTCTGTTGGACGGTAAATAATGGACGCCCGCGAGCGTCGCCGTGCCATCTTGGCCGTGCTCGAGGGAGCCAAAGGTCCTGTCTCGGGCAGCGCGCTTGCCCGCGAGGTGGGCGTGAGCCGTCAGGTCGTGGTGCAGGACATCGCCCTGCTGCGCGCCGACGGGCACGATATCGTCGCCACCAATCGCGGCTATGTACTACAGGAGGCGGCGAGCAGCCCGGCTGTGCCCACGCGTCTGGTCAAGGTTCGCCACGGCGTGGAGCAGGCAGGCGATGAGCTCACGAGCATCGTCGACGCGGGCGGCGCCGTGCTCAACGTGATCGTCAATCACCGCGTGTACGGCAAGATCACGGCCGACCTGGACATCCGCAATCGTCGCGATGTTGAGCGCTACCTGCACGATATCGAGAGCGGTAAGAGCTTTCCGCTGCTGACGGTAACCAGCGGCTATCACTTCCATCGCATTGCGGCAGAAGACGAGCAAACTCTCGACGAGATCGAGACCATGCTCAAGGAAAAGGGCTATCTGGCAGATCTGATGCCCTACGAAGATGACCTGTCCTAGTAACGACGAATGCAAAAGGAGGCCTCCGCGGCGATGCGGGGGCCTCCTTTTTGTGCACGGTGTACTTGTGGGTGTGCAAGTGGGGGAGTTGTTACTCCTCGACGATCTCGGTGATCGCGCCGGCGGGGCAAGCGTCCTGGCAAGCGCCACAGGCGACGCAAGAATCCTCGTCAGCGACGGTAGCGACGTCCTGGAGCTCCAGAACGCCAGCGGGGCAGGAGTCGACGCAAACGCCACAAGCGATGCACTCGTCGGCATCAATTACGGGATGAGCCATGGTAGTTTCCTCTCTGTTGACCGACGCTACAGGCGATGCGCGCCGGTTTGATTCGGGCAAAAACATACCACGGGAGCGACCGTTTGCAATACCCTCTGACCGGCATCTTCATACCGTTCGCCGAGTATGCCGCGGCTTACTAAAAAACATGCAGGTGAGGCCGTTGAGCTGCGCAAATGTTAGCTATAGGTGACTTGAAATATAGGGCGATTGAGCGTGCTTGCGGAAACCGCATCCCGTAATCCACGTCCAAAACGGGACACAGTTTCAGGCTCGCACCTCAGTCAACTCTACATAGATCTCAATAGATTTGCCGAGAACTCATTCAGCGCATCTACCTGCGCATTTAAGAACCTAAACTCTCAGCAATAAGAAATCTTATATGAATTGACTTAGATTTTGTATATTCCGGCCCATAAGGGGATACACTACATCCTGAAAGACAAGCCGAAGCGCCGCGCGACAGATCGTCGAGGCGGCGCGAACGCAAAAGAGAGAGGGAATTTCTAATGAGTAAGATTCTTGGTATCGACCTTGGTACTACTAACTCCGCTATGGCCGTCCTCGAGGGCGGTTCTCCGACCATTATCGTGAACGCCGAGGGCGACCGCACCACCCCGTCCGTCGTGGGCTTCCGTGCCGACGGCGACCGCGTCGTTGGTAAGGCCGCTAAGAACCAGGCTGTCACCAACCCCAAGAACACCGTGTTCTCCATCAAGCGCTTCATGGGCCGCAAGTACTCCGAGTGCACCTCCGAGATCAAGACCGTGCCGTATGAGGTCAAGGAGGGCCAGGGTGGCCGTGCCGTCGTCGACATCGAGGGCAAGGATTACACCGCCGAGCAGGTGAGCGCCATGACGCTCGCCAAGATGAAGGCCGACGCCGAGAAGTATCTGGGCGAGACCGTCACCGACGCCGTCATCACCGTCCCGGCCTACTTCAACGACGCCCAGCGTCAGGCCACCAAGGACGCCGGTAAGATCGCCGGCCTCAACGTCAAGCGTATCGTCAACGAGCCGACCGCTGCTGCTCTTGCCTATGGCCTGGACAAGCAGGGCACCGACCAGCGCATCCTGGTCTTCGACCTGGGCGGCGGCACCTTCGACGTCTCCATCCTCGACCTCGCAGACGGCGTGTTTGAGGTTCTGTCCACCTCGGGCGACAACCACCTGGGCGGCGACGACTGGGATCAGCGCGTCATCGACTGGATGGCCGACAAGTTCCAGCAGGAGAACGGCGTCGATCTGCGTCAGGACCCCATGGCCCTGCAGCGTCTGAAGGAGGCCGCCGAGAACGCCAAGAAGGAGCTCTCCGCTGCCCAGCAGACCACCATCAACCTGCCGTTCATTACCATGAACCAGTCCGGCCCGCTGCACCTCAACTACACGCTGACCCGCGCCGAGTTCGAGAAGATTACCCGCGACCTGCTCGAGCGCTGCAAGCAGCCTGTCACCAATGCCCTGCGCGACGCCAAGCTTAAGCTCTCCGATCTGACCGAGGTCATCCTCGTCGGCGGCTCCACCCGTATGCCCGCCGTCCAGGAGCTCGTCAAGACTATGACCGGCAAGCAGCCCAACATGTCCGTGAACCCCGACGAGGTCGTTGCCGACGGCGCTGCCGTCCAGGGCGGCGTGCTCACCGGCGACGTCGAGGGCATCCTGCTGCTCGACGTTACCCCGCTGTCGCTGGGCGTCGAGACCATGGGCGGCATCATGACCAAGATGATCGACCGCAACACCACGATCCCGACTTCCAAGACCGAGGTCTACTCCACCGCTGCCGACAACCAGACCAGCGTCGAGATCAACGTGCTCCAGGGCGAGCGCGAGCTTGCCCGCGACAACAAGTCGCTCGGTAAGTTCCAGCTGACCGGCATCCCGGCTGCCCGCCGCGGCGTGCCGCAGATCGAGGTCACCTTCGACATCGACGCCAACGGCATCGTCAAGGTCTCCGCTAAGGACAAGGGCACCGGCAAGGAGCAGCAGATCACCATTTCCGGCTCCACCGCGCTTTCCGACGACGAAGTCGATCGTATGGTCAAGGACGCCGAGGCTCATGCCGAGGAGGACAAGAAGCAGAAGGAAGAGGTCGAGGTCCGCAACCAGACCGACAGCCTGTGCTACTCCACCGAGCAGACCCTCAACGAGCTGGGCGACAAGGTTTCCGCCGACGTGAAGTCCAAGGCCGAGGCCGCTATCGCCGACGCCAAGAAGGCGCTCGAGGGCTCTGACGTCGAGGCCATCAAGGCCGCCGGCGAGTCCCTGCAGTCCGTGGCCTACGAGCTGGCCCAGGTTGTCTACGCCGACGCTCAGCAGCAGACCGACGGTGCCGCCGGCGCCCAGCCTGCCGACGATGACGTTGTCGACGCCGACTACGAGGTTGTGGACGCCGAGGACAAGTAATCATGTCCGCCCGTAAAGCTCGCACGGAGGCGGCTGCCGCTGGCGCCGCCCCCGTTGACTCTGAGGAGAAGGACGTGAAGATTCCCGTAGAGGCCGTCGACGATACCGAGGCCAACGAGGCCGAGGCCGCCGAGGCTGCCGAGAACCAAGTAGAGGATTCCAACAAGGAGGCGACGATGACCGAGGACGAGATGGTGGAAGCTGCTATCCGCGCCGGTGAGGAAGCCGCCGACAACGACTTTAAGCTCAAGTTCGAGCAGGCCCAAAAGGAGCTTGCCGACGTGCGCAACGAGCTCGATGCTGCGGCAGAGGCTCAGAAGGCCGCCGAGGACAAGGCAAAGGACGCCACCGAGCGCACCGCCCGTCTGCAGGCCGACTGGGAGAACTTCCGTCGCCGCACCGCCAATGAGCGTATCGCCGAGCGCGAGCGCGCGACCGAGAAGCTTGTCACCGCGCTGTTGCCGGTGATCGACGATATCGAGCGCGCGATTGACCATGCCCGCAGTCAAGAGCTTTCCGACGACTTTAAGCAGTTCGTCGATGGCGTTGACGCGGTGCATGCCAAGCTGCTCGATGTGTTTGCGCACGAGGGCGTTGAGCCCATCGACCCCAAGGGCGAGGCGTTCGATCCGCTCGAGCACCAGGCCGTGGGGCGTGTCGAGGACGCATCGCAGTACGACGAGACCGTCAACGACGTGTACCAGAAGGGCTACCGCATGGCGGACCGCATCCTGCGCTCCGCGATGGTGACGGTGACCTACGGTGGCGAGAAGCGCCCCGCACCGGAGCCCGAAGCGGCGCCCGAGGATGCCGCGGCCGATACGGCCGAGAGCACCGAGGAGTAATTGAGAAGGGCCCCGGGGCAACACCCGGGGCCCTTTCTGGCCTAGTGCCATATGAAAGCATGAGCCGCCGTCCGCAGGGGCGGCGGATGTAACAGGAGAGGAGCTACGATGGCTGCAGGCAAAACCTTCTATGACATCCTGGGCGTATCCAAGAGCGCCTCCGACAAAGAGATCAAGAGCGCGTTTCGCAAGCTCGCGCAAAAATATCACCCCGATGCCGGCGGCGACGAGGCCAAGTTCAAGGAGATCAGCGAGGCCTACGAGACGCTTTCGGACGAGAAGAAGCGCAAAGAGTACGACCAGATGCTCATGTTTGGCGG
>CABSAN010000076.1 GCA_902475785.1 uncultured Collinsella sp. | reverse complement strand
GAACCCTTCATTCATCCCATAACGTTATAATACTTTATATAACTAACTATGCAAGTATTATTTTGGTTCTGTTCTTTCATCAAGCCCCTTAAAACAACAATCGGCGTTGTTGGACACAGCATGCAAGTTCATTGAACGATTCAATATGCATCGTCTCTAGTTAAATGAAGCCTTATGCAAATACCTTTAATCCGCTTGGGGCCGACGAATCTTTTGACTGTCCGCAGAAGCTTTCCCGGAATTCCCTATGGATAGACGCACCGGCAATCGCTTCGTCATATGGCGGCAATTTCTCGCCTTAAAAATGAGCACGAAATAAGGGGGCAGCTGTTTGCAACTTGCTTTATTCGTAAGTGTTTTTACTGAAAAAACAATCACCAACCAAACAGCACTATTAATTGTTTGGCTCTTTGCTGTACAGCCATCTTTCGTATACGTCTCTCGTCTATCTCTCATCTCACGGTTGGAGACGAAAGGTGTGCGGGAGTGGATAATTGGACGGCATTTGGACCTGCGACGGATTATTTCATCCGAAAATCCACGCTCATTCGGCGGGCACGCGGGGCCTATGCCCAATCCGCTGGCATCGTCTCCAGTTCGCCGCAGAGCCGCGGCCCCATATGGGTATACTCTCGAGGATTCGACTCGATTCGCCCCCGCTGGGGCGTCAAAGGAGGCTGCATATGCCCACCACCTCAACCGACCCGCGCGCCGCTGCTGCCGCGCTGCTGGTGCCCGGTACCACCTGCCACGGCTTTGCCGTCGAGCGCTGCGAGACCGTGCCCGAGCTCGACTCGGACGCCTACGTGCTGCGCCACACTGCCTCGGGCGCTCGCCTGCTGTACCTGGCGTGCGACGACGAAAACAAGGCCTTTGCCATTGGCTTTAAGACGCCGCCGGCCGATTCCACCGGCGTGTTCCATATTCTTGAGCACTCGGTGCTGTGCGGATCGGCCAAGTTTCCCGTCAAGGAGCCGTTTGTCGACCTAATCAAGAGCTCCATGCAGACGTTCCTCAACGCCATGACCTACCCCGACAAAACCATCTACCCCGTTGCTACCACCAACGAGCAGGATCTGTACAACCTGATGGACGTGTACCTGGACGCGGTGTTCAACCCGGCCATCTACACCAAGCCCACCATTTTTGAGCAGGAGGGCTGGCACTACGAGCTGGACCTGCCGGAGGGCGTCGAGGGCGACGGCAGCGCCGCGAGCCCGCGCGAGGGCACGCTGCGTTATAACGGCGTGGTGTTCAACGAGATGAAGGGCGCGCTGTCCGACCCCATGAGCGTGCTGGACGACGCCGTCAACGCCGCGCTCTATCCCAACACCGCCTATGCGCACGAGAGTGGCGGCGACCCGCGCGCGATTCCCGCGCTCACCTACGAGCAGTTCCTGGACACGCACGCGCGCCACTACAATCCTTCCAACTCCTACATCACGCTCTACGGCGACCTGGACGTGGACCGCGCGCTGGCCTTTTTGGACGAGCGCCATCTGTCGCAGCCGAGCGCTGCAAGCCGCCGCATGGACGCTGCCGTCGCCGCCGGCGAGGACCCGTCCACGCTGGCGCCCAATCCGCTGGGCGTGCAGGCACCCGTGACCTGCGAGTACAAGCGCGTCGAGATGGCCACTACACCCGAGAACGCCCTGGTGGGCCTGGGCCTGGTGCTGGGCAGCGCGCTCGACCGCAAGCGCACGATCGCGGCGGACATCCTGTTCGAGGCACTGCTGGGCTCCAACGAAGCGCCGGTTAAGAAGGCCATTCTGGCCGCCGGCCTGGGCGGCAACGTGGTGAGCTACACCGCGGCCGAGAGCCTGCAGCCCTACGAGCTCATCATGCTGCAAAACGCGCAGCCCGGCGTGGCGCGCGAGCTGCGTCGCGTGTTCCAGGACGCCTGCCGCGACCTGTGCGAGCACGGCGTTCCGCGCGAGCGCCTAGAGGCCATCATCAGCAGCAACGAGTACGACCTGCGCCAGCGCGACTATGGCATCGCCGACGGCGTGGCCATTGCGTGCGACGCGCTGAGCACCTGGCTCTACGATGACGATGCCGCGACGCTGGCGCTCAAGTACGGCCCGGTGTACGAGGAGCTGCGCGGCGACCTGGACGGCAGCTACTTTGAGGACCTACTGCGCGAGCTCGTGCTGGAGAACGACCACATGGCTCTGGTCGAGCTGGTGCCGGTGGACGCCGCCGAGGGTTCGGAGAGCGCCGAGGCCGCCGAGCTGGCAGCCAAGCGCGACGCCATGACCGATGCCGAGCTGACGGACGTGGTCGAGCGCACGGCCGTGCTGCGTGCCGCGCAGGAGGCCGAGGACACGCCCGAGGACAAGGCCACGCTGCCGCGCCTGCGCGTGTCCGACATTGGCGAGGCGCGCCCCGAGCCGCCGCTGATCGTGGACACGACCGCGCCCATCCCCTGCCTGCGCCACGGCATCCCCACCAACCGTCTGGCCTACGCCATGCAGTATTTCGACCTGAGCTGCGTCGCGTTTGAGGACCTGCCCTATGTGACGCTGCTCAGCCGTCTGCTCAAGCAGCTGCCCACGCGCGAGCATTCGGCCGAGGAACTCGACAACCTGCTCGCCGGCAAGCTGGGCTTTTTGAGCTTTACGACCGAGGTCATGACGCAGCCCGACGTGGACGGCGTGCGCCCCTACCTGCTGGTGAGCGCCGGCGCCCTGTCCGAGAAGATCGACGCGCTGGCGAGCCTGCCGCGCGAGGTGTGGTCGAGCACGCTGCTGGCGGATGCCGACGCCGACCGCGTTCGCGACGTGCTTACGCAGATTCGCATTGGGCTTGAGCAGGGCTTTATCAACAACGGCCACTCGGCGGCGCTCGGCCGCGCGATGAGCTACAGCTCGCCTTCGGCCGTGGTACGTGAGCAGCTTTCGGGCGTGGACTTCTACCTGTTCCTGCGCGATCTGCTCGAGCACTTTGACGAGCGCCTGGACGACCTGCGCGCCAAGCTTGCCGCGCTGGCAGACCGCATCTTTGTGGCCGATGGCTGCATGGCGAGCTTTACCGGCAGCGATGAGGACTTTAACGCGTACTGGGACGCCGCGGGCGACCTGGGGCTGGGCGCTGGCGACGGCGCTGGCAGCGGCACGCTCGTGGTGCCGACGCCGCGCGACCGTCACGAGGCTTTCGTCATCCCCAGCGACATCTGCTTTGCGGCGCGCGCGTGCGACCCGCGTCGCCTGGGCATCGACGTGACGGGCGCCTGGGCCGTGGCTGCCAACGCGCTCTCCTACGACTACCTGTGGAACGAGATCCGTGTGAAGGGCGGCGCGTACGGCTGCGGATTCCGCGCGGCCGGCGAGCGCCAGACGGCGTTCTACACCTACCGCGACCCGACGGTCGATCCTTCGATTGAGCGCATGGAACGCGCGGGCGAATGGCTCGGCAGCTTTGAGCCCGACGAGGCCGCCTTCGAGGGCTTTATCGTGAGCTGCGTGAGCGGCATGGACGCGCCCGTGAAGCCGTACGCGCTCACCAAGCGCCGCAATACGACCTACCTGGCTGGGCTCGATCCGCACGCGCGCGAGGAGCGCCGCGCCCAGATGCTCGCGGCCACGCCCGCTGAGCTTCGCTCGCTCGGCGCCGATGTGACGCGTATTGCGGCCGTCGCACCCACCTGCGTCTTTGGCGGCCGCGACGTCATCGCCAAGAGCAACGCCGGCTTTAACGTCATCGACCTGCTGGCCTAACCACAGCCAAGCAAAACCACCACAAAGGGGACAGGCACCTTTGTGGTGGTTTGCGAGTGGGCCGCTACTTGATAAACGGGTTCAGCCTGGCCGCCAGCGGATCGAGCTTGTACATGGTTGCAAAGCACTCACGACCATAATCGGAGTCATTGCTCCAACTACCCTGGTCGACGTCGTACTCTGCATCCAGACGAATCCACTCCTCCGGCTTGCTCTTCTCGTGCTTGTTGCAGAAGTAGCGCTGGTACTCGACCTCGTGCTCAAACTCAAACTCGGCATCCGAACCGCGACCGGCATACTCGTCGACCGACGTCAGATTGCCGTGCTCGTCGTAATAAAACTCCGCATAGCCGCCGCGCTCGGAATCGATCCTGTCGAGCTTTCCGTCGCTGTACGAATAATCCACCGCTGCGTACGAGTTCAGCGAGCCGTAGTCGTTGCCGTGCGAGTCATATGCCACAGGCGAGATACGCGAAATGTTGCCGTCCTTGTCATACTCGTAGCCTGCGGTTATCGTCCACCTGGTGCCCACGGTGTCGCCCTGACTGTCCAGCGTAAAGGACGTCACGCGATCCTTGTCGTATCCGTACGAATACACGACCGTCCGAGGATTGGCCGGGCTGGTATCGGTGTTGGTCACCATGTTGCCGTCCTGGTAGACATACGTGCTCGCGCTCTCGCCGTAACCCGCATGGGTCGTCTTGTTGATCAGGTTTCCGTCCGCGTCGTAGGTAAACGTCGTGTTGCTCGACGAATCGCTCACGTCGGCATCGCAATCGATACGCGTGACGTTACCGTCGGCGTCGTACGTAAACGTGTTGACGTTCACATAGCCGCCCGCCAGATCTTCCTCAATCTCCGAGATACGATGCGACTCATCGTGCTCGACGCTGTAGCTTACGCCGCCACCTTGCTTGACGGCAGACGTGAAGCCCGTGACGTAACCGTTCTCGTCACGCTCGATCTCGTAGATATCACCGTACTGGTCCGATTTATCGGTACCCTCGTAGGACATCGGCAGCCACAACTCGTCGAGCTGTGTGTCCTTAATGCCGCTAACCTTCGTATCCTGCGGCAGTGCCAACGTGGCGAGCTTCTTTTTGCCCGAAAGATCGACGCTTTTGAGCTCCCCGGCATTTGAAAGGTCGAGCTTCTCGATGTTGTCGCAACCGTCCAGGTTAACGACGGTGACGTTGCTCGCCGAGTTAAGCTCGACGGTTTTAAGGTCTCCGCAACCCGAGAGGTCCAGGTTGACGAGTTTGTCCCCACCGTATTCCACACTGGTAACGTTGGGGAACACCTTGCCCAGACCCTGCGTCGACGCGACGCCGTCCAGCTCGATCGACGTCACCGCCTTGGCCTCGTCGCGTGAAATGCGGCCGTCACCGTTCGTGTCGTACTTGGTCGAGACAAGCGCGCGCATACCGCTGTCCGGAAAGGTTTTCTCGTCGATTGGGGTGGTCGCAATCTGGGTGAAGTAGAACAGCGCTCCCCCGCCGACACCCGCCGCCACGACAAGCGCCGCGGCAAGGGCGATGAGGGGCTTCTTGGAACGCTTGCGCCGCACGGGCTGCTGTACGGGCACGCATTGTTGAGGAGCGGGCGCGGCAGGCTGGGGTTGCTGCGTGGCCGCGGCCTGGTCGGGCGCTACGGGCGCGCCGCATACGGGGCAAAAGAGGGCATCGTCGACAAGCGGCGTGCCACACGAGCGACAAAACATGGCGGGCTCCTTTCGGTTCATTCCTTCCACCATGAAGGTAAACCCAAAAATGCGGCCCTTGTTGCGCAACATTCAGCCCAAACCACCGCAAAAGGAACGGGCACCTTTGTGGCGATTTGGGGTGAATCCGTCGCGTTTGCCCAGATAAAAGCTGCCAAAATAAACCTGTCCCTTTTTGGTAGGTTTGGGAGAGAAGGTTGAGATGGATAAGGCTGAGTTGCGACGGGCGGTGATTGCTCGGCGCGATGCTATTGATTTGGATGTCCGGGCAGCGAAGTCTGCTGTTGTATGCGCGCGGCTTGTTGAGCTGATGGAGTCCAGCGGCACTGCGGGCCAACGCACCGTTGCCGTCTATGCCGCGATGGGTTCCGAGGTCAACCCTGCCGCGTTTGCCGCTGCGGCCGCCGCGCGCGGCTGGCGCGTGGCCTATCCGTGCATGCTCTCGGCAACAGACGCCATGGCTTGTGGCCAGCGCATGTGCATGCGGGCAGTTGCCGCCGACGATGCGTCCGCGGCACCGTTTATCGCCCACCCCACGCGGGCCTTTGCGGCCACAGACATCGATAGCAGCCGCTTCCCCATCGTGCCTGCCGAGGCTCTCGACATGGTCGTCGTGCCGCTCGTAGCCTTCGACCGCGCCGACGCGCGCCTAGGCTACGGCGGCGGCTGCTATGACCGCTACCTGCCCATGCTCTCGCGCACATGCCACGTCGTGGGCATCGCCTTTGACGAGCAGCGTGTCGACCACGTTCCCACCGACGCCCACGACCTGCCGCTGTCCCACATCATCAGCGCCTGATCGCCGCTGTATCGCACCCGCAAGATGAGCGTGGAAAATCTCCCACTTTGAGCCCCCTTACGAGCCAAAAGTGGGAGATTATCCACGCTCATTCAACAAGCGTCCAAAAATCCACGCTCGTGTGTCCGGATTTCCACGCTCGTGCGGCTCAACGCCCTGCAACCGCCTCAGCACACGCGCGGTACGCCGGCGACCTTGAGCTTGCGATCGAGCTTTGTCGGATCCCTTAGATCATCCCAGCATAAGCGCACGATCTTGCAGTTATCAAGCAGCGAAAGCCTCGACTCGCGCTGGCGCTCATCAAACTGTGTCTTTGCGAGCTTGCCCTCCTCCGCCGCCTTCTCGCTTTTAACGAATCCGTCGAACTCCCCAATAATCAACCGGTCACCCACGCGCCACAAATAGTCAACGCGATACGGCCTTCCCGGCTCAACCGGATCGAACAGCTCAACCTGCAGCTCCGGAACCTGCCAGCCGCGCTCGATCATCAGCGCCCGCGCCTTGGACTCGCCGCCGCTTTCCGACAGGCCGTCGGCACACCGTGCAACCCTGCGCGCCGTCACAACACCGCGGCGATTCAAGCCAAGCTTGTTAACTGCCTCAATAAGATGTTCCTTCGACAAAAGCTGCTCATGAAGCGCCGAGTCCGCAATGATCAGTCCCTCGACAAACGACGCATCGACCAGGCAATCCGTAATCGTTTGATCGATATCGGTCACGGCAATATCCATCTGGATTGTCCGCGTTTGACGAGCATAACGATGGCGAATCACCTGAGAGCCCGGCGTCGTCGATTGGGCTGGCATCGCGGCGATATGGATGTGCGTCAAATTGGCATGCGAAACCGAAAGGCCATAGATAACAGCCGCCGTATAGGAGCAAAATGTCCAGTCGGGGTGCTTTTGCGCAAGCGCCCGCACCCGATGCAGATAACGCTGCCGAAACTTGAGCTCGGACCAGTATTCCGGACGCGCATACAGCCCCGGCATGACCGCTTCGAGACTTCCCGCCTCCGCCCGCCGCTCAATCTGCTTTGCCTCCGCCGCCGTGCGCGCGTACACGCAGCTCATCTGCTGTTCGCATGCTTTAATGTGACTTGCAAGCCTTTGATTCGCCGTCATGTTTCCCATGTCGCCTCCCAAATCTTGGAACGGCGCAAACGTACCAGACGGTTTCATGCGAAGTCTGACCAAATACCGTCCAGGCGCTGACCAAATGCTTGACGGTTTTGGGCGTTTTAGGCTGATGTCTTATATCTGCAGGTAGGGCGGTTGTCGAGAGGTCCCTGTCTCCACAATTTGACGCCTCTAAAGCCGTCGATTTCTTTGAAAGAAAATATGCTGTGGCTCAAAACTACCTTGTTTGCAACGTGGCCCGTATGCACTCGACGTGTAATGAGGCCGCCGACATGACAGCTACAGAAAAATCGAGCGTGGAAAATCTCCCGTTTTTGGCCCCTTCCTCGGCCAAAAGTGGGAGATTATCCACGCTCGATTTGTAAACGTCCGAAAATCCACGCTCGTGTGTCCGGATATCCTCACTCGTCACGTCACGGCAACAGCCGCAGCCGCAGCCTAGTGCTCCTCGCCGGCGCGGGCCAGGTCGTAGGGCGTGGTCTGGTAG
>CABSAN010000075.1 GCA_902475785.1 uncultured Collinsella sp. | reverse complement strand
GCTGGCGGTAGTCGTCCATGTCGGCCTTGATCATCGCGGCGTTGCCCGGGGCGAGGTGAAAGGTGGCAGAGAGCACGATAAAGCCGTCGTCGGCGATGCGGCTCTTGCGATAGCCCAGGTTAAGCTCGTCGACATCGAACTCAATGATATTGCCGCTGCCGCGGGTGCCGTCGTCGAGCGCGCGGGCGGGCTTATAGACGCGCACGGACTCCAAAACATCGGCCATGCAGGCGCCGTAGGCACCGGCGTTCATATAGCAGGCGCCGCCGACCGAGCCGGGGATGCCCGAGAGGGGCTCCATGCCGGTGAGGCAGGCTTCGGCGGCAGCCGCGGCGACATCGGAAAGCAAGGCGCCGGCTGCTGCCGTAACATGCGTGCCGTCGACGGTGATGTTAGAGAGGCCTTCGCCCAGTGCCACGACGACACCGCGGATACCCTTGTCACCGACGAGCAGGTCGGAACCGTTGCCCACAATGGTGAGCGGCAGATCGCAGCGGTAGCAGGTGTCAAGCGTGGCGACGAGTCCCTGCTCGGTATCGGGCGTGACAAAGACGTCGGCCGGGCCGCCGATCTTAAACGTGGTGTGCTCGCGCATGGGCTCGCTCATGAGCACGTTGTCCTCGCCGGCAACACCGGCGAGCGCGCAGAGCAGGTCCTCGTTAAAAAAGTCATTTTCGTGCATACGAATATCCGCCTTATGGTGGTCGTTTTCATTAATCGAATGCAATATACCCCACCCGGATGGATTTGGTGCAAAGTAACCTGACCCCAATGCATCACATGGCGCAAAGGGGTTAGGTTGCTTTGCGCCAATCGCGGCGATAAAACAGCCGTCTACCGGATTGGTAAAGTGTTTATCATCAAGGTAGAGGGACGGTCGCTATACTTTCAAGAGATTGCGCGAATACTCGGAAGGAGCGAGATGGGCAACAAAGTTACTCTCAAGCAGATTGCCCAGGAGGTGGGGCTTTCCCCCTCGTCGGTCTCGCTTGTCCTTAACAACCGGCCCTGTCGAATCTCGGAAGAAAACCGCAAGCTCATCAAAGAGGTCGCGGCGCGCAACCATTATGTTCCTAACCAGATCGCGCGTAGCCTGGTCATGCGCGAGTCGCGCACACTGGGCCTTATCGTCCCTAACATCGAGAGCCGCTTTTTTGCTTCGCTCGCCGGCAGCTTGGAAAAGCGCTGCCGCGAGGACGGATATGCGCTCTTTATTACCAGCTCGGGTGGAAGTGCCGAGGACGATCTGGAGCTCCTGCGCCAGCTAGTGACGCGCGGCGTCGATGGTGTGTTCTTGGTCGTGGGTGACGAGTTCTCCGACGACCGCGCCCTGCGCGAAGAAGTCAGCCATCTGCCCATCCCTGCCGTGATGGTCGACCGTGCCATTGAGGGGCTCGAGTGCGACAAGGTGATGTTCGACCACGAGATGGGTGGCTACATGGCCACCCGCTATCTGATCGAGCAGGGCCACCGTCGCATTGCCTGCTTGGTTAATGCGCGCCGTTCCAATACGGGTCGTAAGCGTCTTGCCGGCTACGAGCGTGCGCTGCGCGAGGTGGGGCTGCCCATCGATGCGCGTTTGGAGTTTGAGAGCGAGTACTACATTCCGAGTGCCTACGAGGCCTCGGAGGCGGTGCTCGCAACTGACGCCACCGCCGTGTTCGCAAGCTCGGATAACATTGCCCTCGGTCTGCTCAAGCGCTTGCACGAGATGGGGAAGAGCATCCCAGGCGATATCTCGGTCGTAAGCTATGACAACTCGGCGGCCGACGTTCTCTTTGAGCCGGCGCTGACCGCGATCGAGCAGGATCCTGGTGTCCTTGCGGAGCATGCTTTTGGCTGCATGTCCAAGCGTCTTGCCGGTAGGGGCGGTAGACGTGCCGAAGAGGTCGTTCTGGAGCCGGCGCTTATCGTTAAGGACAGCGTGCTCGAGCTTACCGAATGTAGCTAAGCGTACTTGCTTGTTTGCATAGATTGCATGCGGAGTGTCCGCTATTTGCCGGCAGGCACCCCGGCCCTCGCCCGTGAACTCTTCCGCTGGGCGAGCCATAGACGCCGCGTACCGATAGGGTAAGGCGGCGGCTTGAAATTGGTGCTATATTCAGCTTGAGTTGTTTAATGCTAGTACGGGAGGCTGATATGGGGCTGTTCAAGAAGAAAAACCCGCAGGATGCCTTTGATCCCGATGTGTTTACCATCACGGATACGATTTTGGACCCGCCGCGGTTTACGTTTTTGCCGGCTATCTACCAGGATGCCACGCGTCGCAAGTGGGCCGTGCATCAGCGCGGCGGCGAGCCGAAGATTTTTGACTATGCGGACGTGTTGCAGTGCGAAGTAGCCGAGGCGGGCGATCCGGAGGCCGATGAAGCGGTCTCTAAACAGGAATTTGCTCAGCGTATCCTGGCAAATCCCGCTAAGGCGGCAAAAATGAACGCTGCCAAACGTAATATGTGTCTTGGTATGGGCGTTGTTGTGGCGGTTCAGACGGGAAAAGACGAGGTTTCCAAATTAGAGATTCCCGTTATGACCGACGAAGTCAAACGCGATTCAAGTCTATATAAGTCGTATCGGAATGTCGCCGAGAGGATCAAGGCCGAATTTGATGCCATGGGAGGGCTGGCCTAATTTTGGCGGCATACGTTTCTGAATGAGGAGTCTGTGCAATGGCAGGCGAATCTTATGCAATTCCCCCCAAAGATCGTGCTGTTGAGGGAATTCTTTGGTATATCCAGCACCATCAGCTTGCCGGCGGTGATCGCCTGCCGGCCGAGCGCGTGCTGTGCGAAGAGATCGGCGTTTCGCGTACGGCGTTGCGCGCCGGTATCACGCGGCTCATCTCGTGTGGAACGCTCGAGAGCCGTCGCGGATCGGGTACGTATGTGTGTCCTCCCAAACCGCTCAATATCTTCCAGGAAACGTATAACTTTTCCGATGCCGTGCGGACTGCCGGCCTGCATCCCTCTTCTCGTCTGGTTTCCACCGAGACCATCGAGGCGGATAAGACGCTTGCCGACAAGCTTGGGGTGGCTGTAGGCGCTCCTTTGCTCCGCATGCAGCGCGTTCGACTTATTGAGGGAGAGCCGGCGTCAATCGAGACGGCTCACGTTAACCTGTCCCTGTGCCCCGCGCTTCCCGATCACGATTTTGAGTGTGAGAGCCTTTACGATGTCTTGCTCAAAGAAGGTGGCGTGCGCGTTGAGCATGGACGTGAGCATATCTCCATCTCGCGTTTGAACGCCGAAGAGGCCGAGTTGCTCCAGCAAGAAGAGGGAACGCCGGTGTTCTATGAGAGCACGATCGAATTTGATAAGGACATGCGTTTTGTGGAGCATTGCAAATCGGTGATTTTGCCCACAAAGTTTCGCTTTGCCGATAACGGCGAAAAGAACGGCATGAGGAGCGTGGCAGGTGAACAATGGCTGAAACAGTAGATGCCACCCCGGTTTATATGCGCATTCGACGCCGCATCGAGGAGCGTATCGAGCGCGGTATATATCCCACGGGTTCCATGATTCCGTCCGAAAAAGACCTCGCCGAGGAATTTGATACGACGCGCTTGACCATCCGAAGCGCTGTCGATGAGCTGGTTCGGCGTGGGCAGATTCGACGCGTCCGCGGAAAGGGCGCGTTTGTGGCACAGAAAGTGCCCGTTGCCTACGAGCGAACGAGAGGTTTTCGCGAATCGGTTCGTGCTTCGGGCGGCGAGCCGTCCGTCCGCATCCTCACGCGTTCCAAGCGTTATGCGGGTCCATATTATGCCAACCTGTTTGGCATTGCCGAGGACGATTTGCTGTATTCGATTCGGCGTTTGAACTGCGTCAACGGCGATCCCGTATCGATTGAGATGGCGTTCATCCCGTGCCTGCTGTTTCCCACAATCGAAGATATTGACGTGTCGGTCTTCAGTTTGTACGAGACCTATGAGATGTTGGGCCGAAAGCCGGTCATGGCACAGGAAAAGCTCGATATCGAAGCACTGGGCGCGCGAGATGCCGGCCTGCTTGGACTGGAGCAGGGCGATCTTGCCTTGACGCTTGAGTGCGTGAGCTTCGATGCGAGCGGCCAGGCAATCGAGTACGTCAAGTCGTTTAACCGCGGCGATGCGGGTGGATATACCTATACGTACTAGCTGGTTTTTTGCATAACGGGCTGAAAAGCTGACGGAATTTTGATTCGTTGAGCAGACTGCATATACAACCTTACATGGCTCAAAATCGACCGTTCGCCGATGGAGATAAATTAATCGACAAAGAGGTATCAAAAAGCCGTAACCTGTAACTGTGATTGGTATCAAATACTAATGATTTGTTACGAGGTGAGACGATGAAGATGCTCGATTACGTTCAGCTTGCCCATGTGCGTATGGGGGAGAACCTCGAGCGTTCGTCTGAGCTGGTAGCGCAGCTCGTTGATATTTTCCAGTCCGGTTCTTTTGACGCGCTGCGCATCGTTGCTTCGGGTTCGTCGCGCCATGCCGCCGATTGCGCCCGCGATTACCTGCAAGATGCCCTGCAAATGCAGGTGTCCGTTGTGACGCCCGAGGCCTTCGTCGATTTTGAACACACCTATCCGCAGCATGCGCTCAACATCGCCGTCTCGCAGAGTGGCTATTCGACCAATACGATTGCGGCGCTCGATTACATGCGCGCACACGATATGGCTGCAGTTGCGCTCACGGCAAACGTCGAGGCGCCCATCAAGGAGCACACTGACATCGTTCTTGACTACGGTGTGGGCGTCGAGTCGGTGGACTTTGTGACTCTGGGCGTCGAGGTGCTCGTTGAGTACCTGGTACTCTTTGGTATTTACGGCGGTCAGGCGCGCGGAACGATTGACGCCAAGGGCGTTGCCCAGCGTCTTGACGACCTGCGCGAGGCCATCCAGGCCAATGCCGTGATGTGCAAGACCGCCGAGGAATATGTCCAAGACCACATGCTCGAACTTTCTGAGCACATGCCCGCCATGGTCGTCGGCAACGGTCCCAACTACGGCGTTGCCGAGGAGGCGGCGCTCAAGCTGAGCGAGACCATCAAGATTCCTGCCATGCATCACGAGGGCGAGGAGTTCATTCACGGTCCCGAGATGCAGATCGTTCCGGGCTATCTGGTGTTTATCGTCGACGATCCGCAGGGGTCGGAGCGTCTTGCGAATATCGCCGATGCGCTATCGAACGTTACGACAAAAACGGTGCTGCTCACGGCCCATCCCGGGGGTAAGGCTCACGAGGTTGCGGTGCCTCAGGTGGCTCCGCTGCTCAGCGCAATTCCCAATTTGGTGTTCTTCCAGACGATTGCGGCAATGATCGCCGAGCGTCTGAAGTCATGGGACGTGCACCCGTATCTTGATGCCGTCTCCAAGCAAATGGAGGTCAAGGCAGAGGGCTACGAAGAATCAGTCAATGCGCTTAAGGCCAAAGCGGCCGAGTGTTACGGAATGTAAGCGGGTTTGATGCCCGTTGGCATGGGGGATGTGAAGACAACCCCAGAAAGGAGAGACAAATGAAGGAAACCGAGAAGATCGAGATCATGCATTTCGACCAGGAGGGCTATCTCGAGGACGGCAAGGCGCTCTACGAGACCGGCAAGAAGATGACCGCGCTCGCCGACAAGGTCGCCGACGAGGGCTACGACGCCGTGTTCCTGATGGGCGTCGGCGGCACCTGGGACGAGCTCATGCAGCTCGAGTACCTCATGAACAAGTTCGGCGACCGCGACCTCGAGGTCTACCTGATCCACGCCGCCGAGTGGAACGTCATGGGCCACAAGCGCATGACCGACAGGTCCGTCGTGCTGACCGCCTCCGAGTCCGGCACCACCCCCGAGGTGCTCGAGGCCGTCGGCAAGATGAGGGAGATGGGCGTGCGCGTCTTCGCCATGACCAACCCCGAGGGCAAGATCGGGCAGGCCGTGGGCGCCGAGAACTGCGTCATGATGGCCTCCGACCACGGCGCCGGCGGCTGCGAGAAGGGCTACTACCTCGCCGACTGCTTCGGCCTGCGCCTGCTCAACCGCCGCGGCTGCTTCCCCAAGTTCGACAAGTTTATTGAGCAGACCAAGGATGTTTGGACCCACCTGGTCGACATCCGCAAGAGCTTCGAGCCGCGCGCCGAGGAGCTCGCCAAGAAGTACGCCCTGGCCCCCTACACCATGTTCATCGGCTCCGGCGCCCTGTGGGGCGAGACCATCCTGTTCTCGATGTGCATCCTCGAGGAGATGCAGTGGAAGCGCACCCGCTACATCACCTCGGCCGACTTCTTCCACGGCACCCTCGAGCTCGTGGAGCCCGGCGTCCCGGTCTTCCTGTTCATGGGCGAGGACGAGAACCGCAAGCTCGACGAGCGCGTCCGCGCCTTCCTCAACCGCGGCGTGACCGGCGACACCGACATCAACATCATCGACACCGCCGAGTTCGCGATCCCCGGCCTTGACGACGAGTTCCGCGTCATCGTCTCCCCGTGGATTCTGACGGTGCTCGTGACCGACCGCCTGGCTCGCTACTACGAGACGGTCACCAAGCACAACCTCAAGTATCGTCGCTACTATCACCAGTTCGACTACTAAAGAAAACGGGTGCGGGAACGTGCCGGGCTATTGAGAGGAACACAGAATGAGACAGTACATCATCGCCAGCCATGCGCACTTCGCCACCGGCATCAAGGAGAGCGTCGAGCTGCTCTCGGGCGCTCGCGACAACGTCCACGATCTTTCGATGTTCGTCGATGGCCGCATGGACGTGGCCGAGGAGGCCCAAAAACTGCTGGCAGGCATGTCTGCCGACGATGATGTCGTTGTCTGCACCGACCTCTTTGGCGGTAGCGTTAACAACGAGTTCACCAAGATCGTCCAGACGCGTCCCCGCACGTACCTCGTTACCAACATGAACCTTCCTCTGCTCATCCAGCTGCTGTTCTCTGACGAGTCGGCGCCGGTTGAGGAGACGATTCGCGCCATCGTCGCTGCGGACGATACGCGCGTGAAGTTTGTCAACGATCTTTTGGTCGATGACGAGGAGGAGGAAGAGTTCTAATCCGCAGCACCTACTGACACGCCGTATGACGGCACAAGACCTTTGGGGGGTCACATTATGATTCAGCTACTTCGCGTTGACCATCGCCTGCTTCATGGCCAGGTCGCAGTTTCCTGGGTTCAGGGCCTTGGCTCCAACTGCATCTTCTGCGTGGGCGATAAGGTCGCTAACGACCCGGTGTGGAAGACGACGCTCAAGATGGGCAAGCCTGCCGGCTGCAAGCTCGTCATCAAAGATATGGAGCATGCAATCGAAGCTATCAACTCGGGCGTGACCGACAAGTACAAGATGATCATCTGCGTCGCCACTATCGCTGAGGCAAAGCAGCTTGTTGAGGGCTGCCCGCAGATCAAGTCGGTCAACCTGGGCAACACCAAGCCCAAGGACGAGAAGCGTCCCGACGCTCGTCAGGTCTCTCGTCAGATCTTCCTGACCGCGGCCGAGGAAGCCGATGTGCGCGAGATGCTGGATCGTGGCGTTGAGGTCGAGATTCGACCCCTGGCCGATGACCCCAAGGTCGACTGCGCCAGCGTGCTCTAGGCGTTCAATTTCGAAGAGTCTGAGCTCTTCGTAGTGTCCTATATGGAAAGGGGGATGTATGCTTACCCAAGCAATCCTCATCGGACTTATCGCCGCATTTGGTAAGTTCGACTGCCAGCTCGGTACGCTCTACGCGTTCCGCCCCATCGTCCTGTGCCCGCTCGTGGGCCTGGTGCTGGGGGACCTGCAGTCCGGCCTCGCGATCGGTGCGAGTCTGGAGCTGCTGTTCATGGGCTCGATCTCCATTGGCGCCTACGTGCCGCCTGATGAGACGATCGGCGGCGTGCTCGCCTGCGCCTTCGCTATCCAGCTGGGCCAGAGCACCGAGGCAGCCATCGCGCTTGCCATGCCCATCGCCACGCTGTGCCTTGCCATCAAGAACATCCTTAACGCCGCCCTGCCGATCCTGGTCGACCGCGCTGATGTCTACTCCGGCCAGGGCAACCTTAAGGGTGTCTATGCGATGCACTTCCTGATCGGTTTGACCGGTATCATCATGGCGTTCCTGCTGTGCTCGCTGTCGTTCTATCTGGGTGCTGACGCCATCCAGGGCCTGCTCGACTTCATCCCGCCCTTTGTCCTTGCTGGCTTTGGCGTTGCCGCCAACTTCCTGCCTGCCATGGGCTTCGCCATGCTCGGCCGCCTGGTGCTCACCAAGCAGCT
>CABSAN010000074.1 GCA_902475785.1 uncultured Collinsella sp. | reverse complement strand
CGCTAAAAACGCTCCGCGTTTTCTTGACGCTCGCGCCTCGACCGAGGTTCGAATCTCCGCAATGCCCCCGTAAAGGAAAAGCCCCCGTTTCCGGAGGCTTTCGATTTCAATTGGTGCGGCGTATAGGATTCGAACCTATGACGTTCTGATTCGTAGTCAGACCCTCTATCCAGCTGAGGTAACGCCGCGACTTGTTGATTATTATGTACATTGACTGAATATAGGTCAAGCATTTTTTCGAAAAAAGTTATCAAATTGGATTTTTACTCATTTACGTCGATTGATGCGATCTTTAATCGCTCTATATAAGAAAGGCCCCCGTTTCCGGAGGCTTAAAACTCAATTGGTGCGGCGTATAGGATTCCGCGCATCCGCTGCGCGGATCCGCACCGGCTTCGCCCGCCTGGCGGCGGACTCGCCCGCTCGCTAAAAACGCTCCGCGTTTTCTTGACGCTCGCGCCTCGACCGAGGTTCGAATCTCCGCAATGCCCCCGTAAAGGAAAAGCCCCCGTTTCCGGAGGCTTTCGATTTCAATTGGTGCGGCGTATAGGATTCGAACCTATGACGTTCTGATTCGTAGTCAGACCCTCTATCCAGCTGAGGTAACGCCGCAACGCACGGATTATTATGCACGTGAGCCCTCGATGGGTCAAGCAACAATTTGGAAAATTTTTACGAAGCGCTGATTAAGTTGTCGGACGGATCCGCACCGGCTTCGCCCGCCTGCCGGCGGACTCGCCCGCTCGCTACGGACGCTCCGCGTCCGCTTCACGCTCGCGCCTCGACCGAGGTTCGAATCCATGCGGTGCCGGCGTAAAAGAAAAGCCCCCGTTGCCGGAGGCTTCAAATTCGATTGGTGCGGCGTATAGGATTCCGCGCATCCGCTTCGCGGATCCGCACCGGCTTCGCCCGCCTGCCGGCGGACTCGCCCGCTCGCTACGGACGCTCCGCGTCCGCTTCACGCTCGCGCCTCGACCGAGGTTCGAATCCATGCGGTGCCGGCGTAAAAGAAAAGCCCCCGTTGCCGGAGGCTTCAAATTCGATTGGTGCGGCGTATAGGATTCGAACCTATGACGTTCTGATTCGTAGTCAGACCCTCTATCCAGCTGAGGTAACGCCGCAGCGCAAGACATATAAAACCACTTTAGTTCGTTAGAGTCAAGCGAAATCTCAACTTTTTTTCGCGCGGACCGCAATTTGTCACGCCGCACCGCAAGCATCAGCGCTTTTCGTGCGATCGATTGGCTTCTCGATCACATCGAACCCGGCGCCAAGCTCCCCCAGAAGCGAACGCACCCGTTGGGCACAGTCGTAGTCGGCAAACGAGATACTCAGCATTCGGGCCACCTGATTAGAAGTTCCAACGCCATAGAAGTGCTCAAGCGCCACAAGCCCCTCGTGCGCCACAAAGGTCTCGACCACATGCGGCGACTCCTCATAGCACCATTGCGTCAATGGTCCCTCACTCGTCTGCCGAACCACCAAGCCACCCATACCCGACGGCTCGCACGTTACCAGCAGGTGCTCCCCGCCCTCATCGCTCTGGAACAAAACAACCCGCTCGTCGAACAGCTCCATTACATCCCCTTTCTCTTGCTCTTAGTTAGCAAAAGCATAGCAGGTAGATGCATGTATACAGAACGTTTGTTCGTGTGTTTTCTATCGAGCTGTCCGCACGGCATGGTATAGCCGTACACAAAAAGGGCGCCCCTAAAAGGAGCGCCCTCGCAAATCGCCTATGCAGCTAGCTTACGCGACCGGCTCGATCTTCTCGAGGCCGCCCATGTAGGGACGCAGAACCTCGGGGATCGTGATGGTGCCGTCGGCGTTCTGGTAGTTCTCCAGAATGGCGGCCATGGTACGACCAGCCGGCAGGCCGGAACCGTTAAGGGTGTGCAGGTAGCGCGAACCCTTGAAGTTCTCGGGGTCGCGATACTTG
The DNA here is from genome assembly GCA_902475785.1 of uncultured Collinsella sp. GTDB lineage: Bacteria > Actinomycetota > Coriobacteriia > Coriobacteriales > Coriobacteriaceae > Collinsella. The sequence goes on along the minus strand of CABSAN010000074.1, from coordinate 6,428 downwards.
ATGTTGGCGCGGCGAGCCTGGAAGTCGCCACAATTGGAGCAGGAGCTGATCTCCTTGTAGGCGTTGTAGCTCGGCAGCCAGACCTCGATGTCGTAGGTCTGACGGGCAGAGAAGCCCAGGTCGCCGGTGCACAGGCTAATCACGCGATACGGAAGGCCCAGCTGCTGCAGCAGGTACTCGGCCTCGGCGGTCATGCTCTCGAGCTCCTCGTCGGACTCCTCCGGCTTAGCGAACTTGACCATCTCGACCTTGTCGAACTCGTGCTGACGGATGATGCCGCGGGTGTCGCGACCGGCGGAACCGGCCTCCTCGCGGAAGCAGGGGGTGAAGGCGGTGTAGCGACGCGGCAGGGTGTCGGCATCGAGGACCTCGCCGGCGTGCAGGTTGGTAAGCACGACCTCGGCGGTGGGGATCAGGAAGTTGTCGCCCGAGACGTGATAGGCGTCGTCCTCGAACTTGGGCAGCTGACCCGTACCGAACATGGTCTGACGCTTGACGACGATGGGCGGCCACCACTCCTTGAAGCCACGGCTCGTGTGCGTGTCCAGGAAGAAGTTGATAAGGGCGCGCTCCAGGCGGGCGCCGGCGCCACCGAGAACGGTGAAGCGGCTGCCGGAAAGCTTGTTGCCACGCTCGAAGTCGAGGATGTCCAGATCGGTGCCCAGATCCCAGTGCGGCTTAAAGTCGAAGTCGAACTCGCGCGGGGTGCCCCAACGACGGCGCTCGATGTTCTCGTCCTCGTCCTTGCCGTACGGCGTGGCCTCGCACGGAATGTTGGGCAGGTGAGCCATGAAGTCGTACTGCTCCTGCTCGAGGGCGGTACGGCGCTCGGCCAGACCGTCGATCTTCTCGTTGACGGCGCGCACGGCCTCCTTGGCGGCCTCGGCCTCGTCCTTCTTGCCCTCCTTCATCAGGGCGCCGATCTTCTTGGACTCGGCGTTGCGCGTGGCCTGGAGCTCCTCGACCTCGGTGATGACGGCACGACGCTCGTCGTCGAGCTCAAAGAACTTCTCGCGATCCCAAGACGTCTGGCGGTTAGCCATAGCGGTATCGATGGCATCGGGGTTCTCGCGAACAAACTTGATATCAAGCATTAGATCCTCCGGCGATATACATTCCATTTAGGTTGCAACCTTGTACATGTATGGGCAAGTATATACTTATGAGCGTTTACGACCCAACTCAACTACGCAAGGAGGCACCCAATGGACGCAGTTTTTTCCTTTTTGTTTGGCACCCGCACCGGTTTTGCCATCCTTTTCGCCGGCGGCATCCTGCTGTTTGCGATTCTTGCCTTTGTAATGGAGAAGCGCACCCATAAGATGTATGTCGACCGCGGCCCCAAGTCCGAGGACGAAGAAGACAGCTTCTGGGACTAACCTGCCAAAAAGGGACAGGTTTATTTTGGTCGGTTTTATCTGGGCAAACGCAAGCGCCCCGCAACTGGAATTGAGCCAGTTGCGGGGCGCTTTTCGCTAAAAGGACAAAACCGCAGGAAAAACCTGCCAAAATAAACCTGTCCCTTTTTGGTCGGTTTTACTGGAGGGTTGCGTCGATTGCCTTGACGAGGGCGCTGCGCATGCCGGCGTCCTCGAGCGCGACGACGCCCTTGATGGTGGCACCACCGGGCGAGCACACGGCATCCTTCATCGCTGCGGGATGCTGACCGGTTGCAAGCTGCAGCTTTGCCGTACCCAGCACCATCTGGCTCACAATGCGATAGGCATCGGCGCGCGGAATACCGTGTTTGACGGCCGCATCGCCCAGGGCCTCGATCGCCATGGCAACAAACGCCGGGGCGCAACCGCCCACGGTACCGCCCACAAACAGCAGACTGGAATCGAGCTCGACCACCGTGCCAAGCTTTCCGAGCAGACCGAGCACCGTGGCACGCTGCTCGTCGCTGAGCGTAGAGGACTTCTCGCAAGCGATGACGCCCTCGCCCACCGAAACCGGCGTGTTGGGCACCGTCGAGATATGAGCGACACCTGGCAGGACCTGTTCCCACTTGGCGCTATCCCAGGTCCAGGCGACCGAAAGGACGACCTTTTTGGCAAGCGCATCCTTGAGTGGAGCGAAGACCTTCTCAATCATGTACGGTTTGACCGCAGCGACCACGATATCGGATGCGGCGACAACCTCCGCCGCATCGTGGCAAGCAGCCATGCCTCGCGCCTCACAACGCTCAACCAGCGCGTCGTAGCGACCCGCACAGGCGCACATGTCGCCCGCGGCCACGCCGGCAGCAATCCAGCCATCGGCCATAGCACTCGCCATATTGCCAAAACCGACAAATCCGATCTTCATGTCACATAGTCCTCTCAGATACGTTCCTCAAAAACGAAAGTCATTGTCCCACGCCATTGTTTCGTATTGCCGACCTACTTGTGATACGGCTCGCCACGGCTAATCTTGCAGGCGCGGTAGATCTGCTCCAGCAGCACCACGCGCGCCAGGTTGTGCGGCAAGGTAATGCGTCCAAAGCTGAGCATCTCATCGGCGCGGGCGCGCACGGCATCGCTCACGCCGTCCGATCCGCCGATTACAAAAGCGATGTCGCTGTTGCCTCGCAGCATGAGGTCATCGAGGCGGGTCGAGAGCTCCTCGCTCGAACGCTCCTTGCCCTCGATAGCCAGCAGAATCACATGTGCCCGCGGTGGCAGGGCAGCAAGAATCGCCATGCCTTCTTTGTCGCGCGCGGCATCCACGCCGCCCGCCTTGGCCGGATCGATATCGGCAACCTCGCGCATATCTACCTTGGCATAGGCTCCTAGGCGTTTGGTGTATTCGGCGCACGCGTCCTTCCAAAAGCGCTCCTTGAGCTTACCGACGCAAACGACGGTGTATTTCACGCGTGTCTACTCCTTCGAATCGTTTTGAACTTTGCCGGCGGTCAGCATCTGCTCGAACATCGAGGCCGACTGCGAGAAATCGCTCGGCAGCACGACCGTCGAGGTTTTACCCGTGCGAGCGAACTCCGTCATCATCTCGGACCACTGCGTAAACATGAACAGCTGGTTGGCCTCGTCGTTACCGACTCCCGTCTCCTGGATGATCTCGAGCGAATCCTTGATGCCCAGCGCGATGGCCTTGCGCTGGTTGGCGATGCCCTCGCCCGCCTTTTCCATTGCCTCGGCCTCGGCGGTCGCCTCGGTAACGCGCTTGATGCGATCGGCCTCGGCGAGCTCCTGCGCAGCGGCGCGCTTTCGCTGGGCGGCGTTGATGTCGTTCATGGAGTTCTCGACCTCGGTCGGCAGCGCGATCTTGGTGATAAGTGTCGACACGAGGGTGAAGCCGTAGGCGGCCATCTGCTCGGACACGGTGGCGTTGACGTCCTTGGCGATATCGTCTTTTTTGGCAAAGACCTCATCGAGCGTATAGACGGGGATGGAAGAGCGCAGGGCATCGGTGATGAAGTCACGCATTTGGTCGACGGGCTCCTGCAGCATGTAATAGCTCTTGTAGATGCCCGAATCTGCCGGGCCGGCGCCCATGTCATAGCTCACGTGGTACTGAGCAGAGACCTCAAGGCCGATAGTCACGTTGTCTTGGGTCTTAACGTCGATGCCAAAACCGTTTTTCATGGTGCGCAGACTCACCGTGGCGGCCTTGCGGTCGATCACGGGCACCTTCATGTGGAAGCCCGCGTTGACGATGCGATTGAATTTGCCTAAGCGTTCGATGATTACAGCATGTTGCTGCTCGACGACATAGCAGGCGTTGGGAAGCAGTAGCAACAGAATGATGATGGGAAGCAGAAGGCTCGTAAGGGCGGCAATGATACCGGACAACAGCATGGTCTCTCCTCTGATAGGCACACGTTGGCATTAGGATACCCGTCCAAGGAGATCGTGCATAACAAAAAAGCTCCCATTGCTGGGAGCTCTTTCATTCAATGGTGCGGGCGAAAGGACGTCCGCGTATCCGCTTCGCGGATCCGCACCGGCTTCGGCCGCCTGCCGGCGTCCTCGCCAGCTCGCTAAAAACGCTCCGCGTTTTCTTTACGCTCGCTCCTTCGCAGGTTCAAGTCCCTGCGATGGGCCCATAACAAAAAAGCTCCCATTGCTGGGAGCTCTTCCATTTAATGGTGCGGGCGAAAGGACTTGAACCTTCATGGGGTTGCCCCCATACGGACCTGAACCGTACGCGTCTGCCAATTCCGCCACGCCCGCGTGCAGGAATTAGAATAACGGAGCGCCACCACGAACGCAAGAACTATTTTTGAAAAAGTTTGCAGGCATTTTCCCAAGCGGCTTGCGCGATTGTTTCGGCGTCCTCACCTGTGCGATCGACACGGTCGTTAACCAGCGCGTTTGCCGTAATGGAGATCATTGCGGGCTCGCATTCAAGACCGCGGATGGGCTCCGGAGCCATATACGGGCAATCCGTCTCGAACAAAATTCGATCGAGTGGGGTTGCCGCAAATGCCTCGCGCACGTCGTCGTTGCGCTTAAAGGTGGCCGCGCCACCATAGGCGATATAGCAGCCCAGCTCCACAAAGCGCTCCATCGTGGCGCGGTCCTCGCCAAAGCAGTGCAGTACGCAACCGGCCTGGGGCACGCCCACCTCACGAAGCACGTTGTAGGCGTCCACGTGCGAGGTACGCTCCTGGTCCGTGTCCTCGTGACGCAGATGTAGCTCCACCGGCACTTTACGGCACACGGCAAGCTCGAGCTGGCGCGCCATGCAGTCAATCTGCACGTTATGGGGTGCCGGCGCGATATCGTCGTCATAGTCCATGTGGTAGTCCAGGCCGATTTCGCCAATACCGGCGCATAAGGGATCATCGAGTGCGGCAACGACCTGTGCGTGAACGTCGTCGGCATAGTCCGGCGCGCCATACGGATGCACGCCGGCAAGATACTTGATCTGCGGGATATCCTGCATCGGCAGAATCTCGCGCGTCAGCCAGTCGCTATAGTCCGTCACACTGCGTTTATCAGCGATGGGGTCGAACATCGTCACCAACAGGTCGACGCCCGCCGCCTTGGCACGCACGAGCGTCTCAGGCACATCCTTGCCCCAGAACGAAAGCAGATGCGCATGCGTGTCGGCAAGCGGTGCCAAGGGCACGGGACAAGCAACCGTCTTCTTTTTCTTGGTAAACGTCACGCGTTCGGCATTAGGCATCATGGATTAGCTCCTGGGCCAGACGGACAAAGTCAGCAACATCAAGCGTCTCGGCGCGCGTGGTGGGTGCAATACCGCAAGCCTCAAAGGCAGCATCGAGCACGTCCTTGGCAAAGCCGTTGGCGCTCATGGAATTGCGGATGGTCTTGCGACGCTGAGCAAATGCAGCATCAATCACGCGGGCCACAAATTCGCGATCGAGCCCCTCGGGCACCACGCCGTCAACACGGTCGATACGCACGACGGCCGAGTCCACGTGCGGCGCCGGCATAAAGCAACGCGGCGGCACCTCAAAACGACCCGTCACCTGCGCATACAGGCCGAGCTTTGCCGTATAGCCGCCATAGGTCTTGTTGCCCGGCGTTGCGGCAATGCGATCGGCAACCTCCTTTTGAACCATGACGACGGCGCGCTTGAGCGCGGGCATCGTCTGGAAGAACCGCAGGATGATCGTCGCCGCCACGTTATAGGGCAAGTTCGCGACAAATACCGTGGGCTCGCCGCCGGCAGCCTGCTCAATCTGCTCCGGGCCCACCTTAAGCGCGTCGCCCATGATAAAGCGGAAGTTGGCATAGTCGGCGGCGTGGGCGTCGAGCACCGGTTCGAGCTCAGGATCGGCTTCAATGGACGTAACGCACGCCGCTTCCTGCAGCAACGCAAGTGTCAACGTACCGCAACCCGGACCCACCTCGAGTACGCGCTCGTCACCTGCAAGCTCGGCAAGCTCGCAGATACGCTCGATCACATGATTGTCGATTAGGAAGTTCTGGCCCAGGCGATGCTTGGTCGCAAGGCCAAACTCCTCTAGCAGCTCCCTAGTTGCCGTGGGGTTTGCCAAAGGCGAAGTTGTCATGGTTGCCTCCTTAACATGGTGGCTGCATCGTAAAGCAAAAGGGCATGGACCGTTGCGGCCATGCCCTTACATCTAAACAGCAAATTGCCGATATGGCGCGCGGCGGCTTAGCCCAGACGCGGGAACAGCGGCTCGCCCTTCTCGACGGGCTGACCACCGGCAAGCAGGCCCCAAGCGCAAATGCCCTTGAGGTCGTCGCTCGCGGCCTCGTCCTCGCAGGACAGGCGGCGCAGGGCCTCGGCAGAGGTCTGGGGCATGAGCGGCATCAGCAGGTGAGCGGCAATGCGGATGGCCTCGAGCAGGTTGTAGATCACAAACGCCAGCTCGTCAGCCTTGGCCTCGTCCTTGGCAAGTGCCCAAGGCTCGGAGTCCTCGATGTAGTGGTTGGCGGCATGGATGAGCTCCATGACCTCGTCCTTAGCTCCACCGTAATCGAGCACGTCCA
>CABSAN010000073.1 GCA_902475785.1 uncultured Collinsella sp. | reverse complement strand
CCGGTCACAACGCCGGCCTTAAGAGCGCGGGCGTCAGCTGGGGCTTCCGCGGCCGCGCAGAACTGGAAGCCGCCGGCGCCGACTACGTGGTGGACACCCAGGCAGAGCTCGCGGCGCTGGTGCTGGGCGAGTAACGAGAGACACCGCTTAACGCAGCTGCGACAATTCTTCCGCGCGCAAAGCGCATCCCGTTTTGGAGCTCCGAAATGGGATGCGCTTTCCGTTTGAGGCGCGTCAGGGAAACCGCATCCCGTTTCGGAACAATATTCCGGGTCGCACTTTCCGTTACCCGCCCCATCTGGAAACCGCAACCCATTATTCGCCCAAAAACCGGGTCGCATTTTCCCGAGCATTCGATGCAGCGCTGGTGCAAGGAGTGTCCCCAACTGCCGGCAGAAAAGGAACGTCCCCAAGTGCCGCCCCAATGACTACCATGGCAACGCCGCAGGTAGAGGACGGACAGCGAGCGACGTCCAGGACGAACAAGTTGGCATGAAAAAGGCGAGGCATAGACCTTCTGGTCATGCCTCGCCTTTTGAATGACAAATTGTCGTCCTGGGCGGCGCGCAGCGTCAACTGGTTACGCGGTTCGTAGAACCGCGTAACTCCCCTAGCTCATCATGGCATTCATCATCTCGTTGGTTGCGGAATCGTCAGCAGACCACTCGCCGTCGTCATTGCAGGAGTACTTGAAGGTGACCTTGGTGTCCTTGGTCTTAGCAGCCTTGGTCACATCGACCATAACCTGACCGGCCATCTTGTACAGCTCGTCATCGGAAGGCATCGAATCGAGCGCGGCGACCTTCTCCTGATACTGGGTGGCAAAATCCTCAACGATCTGGTTCATGGACTTGCAGGTAATGGTGACCTCGGCAGTTGCGGTACCCTTGTCCTCGTCGACCGTCACGTCGCCGATTTTGTAGTCAAAGCCCTCGAGATAGCTCTTGGCGTACTCCTTGGGATCGATGCCCAGCTGCTCGAACTCGTCGCCCGAGGCCTCTTCCAGGCCGGCGAGGAAGTCGTCGCCACCGTTCTTGACCTCGTCAAACTGCGTCGTAAGATCCTCGGTGATAAGCTCCTCAACCGAAGGACCTCCGCAGCCGGAAAGCACAACCACGCACGCGACCAGAACAGCCATCAGGGGCGCAAGCAGCAGCTTCTTCTTCATGACATTCCTCCCAACAAGCGGCACCGCGCTTCCCGACGCGGTGCACGTCGTAACAATAAGGCCATACTAGCCGCTAACGAACACCCCCGGCAAAGCAAAGGCGCAGTCGGCTCGATTTAACGTCCGAACGGTTTACCGGTCCGCCCAACGCGCAATAAAACGTTCCGCCGCATTGTAATAAAAAAGGTGGCCGGATAACCCGACCACCCTTGCACATCCTTTGGATGTCGCAGTCTACTTGCGGACGACCTTAACGATGGCGTCACCAGCAGCGACGGCAGACTCGGCCTCGACGGTAAGCTCGACGTCGGCGAACTCAGCGGTGTTGGACACAGCCACGACGACGCAGTCCTTGTAACCGGCAGCAGCGATCTTGGTGCGGTCGATCTTGAGGATGGGCTGGCCGGCCTTCACGACGTCGTCGGCCTTGACGAAGCCCTCGAAGCCGTCACCGTTCATGTTGACGGTATCGACACCAACGTGCACCAGGACCTCGATGCCGCTATCGGACTGCAGGCCCACGGCGTGACCCATGGTGACGGTCACCTTGCCGTCGCAGGGAGCGTAGACCAGGTCGTCCTCGGGCCACACGGCGCAGCCCTTGCCCAGAACCTCGCCACCAAAGACGGGATCGGGCACGTCGGCCATCTTGATGACCTTGCCCTTGACGGGCGAGCACAGCACGTCGGCGCCGGCAGAAGCAGAGATGGAAGCGGGAGCTGCAGCAGCGGCAGGTTCAGCCTTCTTCTTAAACATGTCAAACAGACCCATACGTTTTCTCCTCTTGATTAAGCGCAACGTTATGCGCATCCCTATGTTGATTATAGTGCCAAATAATCAAATTGCTAAGGTAAGAGCTCGAATCGAGAGCCCTTCCCGGTAGTGCTCGTGGGATGAGTATCTCCTTTGCATCGCGGGTCGATAAGCTGAGTATCGCCTGCGCAGGTTATGGAGCGTATGGAGGGGCTCTACCAGACCACGCTGGCCGAAACGCAGGAGCTGCTCGACCCCACGCAGCTTGACCACGCCGCCAAGCTCATCGCGAACGCCCGACAGGTCGACATCTACACGGGCTCGCACAACCTCTATCCAGCGGGAATGTTCCGTGATCGTTTGCTCTCCGCCGGTAAAAGCGCGACGTGCCACAACGGTGTCGAGGCCCAGGTGCGAACGGCGCTCGCCTCGGGTCCCGATCATGCGGCAATCGTCATCTCCCACAGCGGCCTTGCCCCCAACCTCAAGGACATCTTGCCGATCCTCAGCAGTCGGCATGTCCCGGTCATCGTCATCGGCACGCCTTATTGCGCGCGCATTCACCCTGGCTTTGCCGCCTACCTTACGGTGAGTGACCACGAGAGCATGACGCATCGCATCACGCAGTTCGCCAGCCACATCGCCGTGCAATACGTGCTCGATTCGCTCTACAGCAGCTACTTCGCCAAAGACTACGCCCGCTGCGCCGAATTCCTAGAGCGCTCATTCCCCTACACCCGCCTCCCCGGGCTCAAGTAGCTATTTAAAAACATCCCCAATGACTAACGGCCGACCTAATAACTATTTATTCCGTAAACTCGTTATTAGAATCTGACGCAGGAGGCCAGGCTCACATGTGGTGATTAGTCATTGGGGACGTTCTTAAACGACTAGTCAAACAAGAACGTCCCCGGTGACTAGCCATCTAAGAACGTCCCCAATGACCACCCCGGCAACGCCGATGTTTTGGCAACGACAGCGAAAGCCCGCCAGAGCGAGCAAGGTGCCTTGAAACGAGGCGGCATTGACCTTCTGGTCATGCCGCCGAAGTTGAAAGGCAGATTGCCGCTCTGGCGGGCTTGCAGCGTCAACTGGTTACGCGGGTTGGTAAGCCCGCGTAACTACCTACTCCCGAGCTCCGTACTGCTCGTAGTAGGCGTCGATGGCGGTCTTGAGCTCGTCATCGATGACAACCTTGCCGTCGATCTCGTGGTTGTAGAGGGTCTCGACGACCTCGGCCATGGAAACAATGCTCGCGACGGGGAAACCGTACTTTGCCTCGATCTCCTTCTGCGCGGTGGTCACGCCGCCCTTGCCGACCTCCATGCGGTTGAGGGACACGATCAGGCCCTTGATTTCGACGTCGGCAGCAGCCTTAACCTTGGGATAGGTCTCGTCGATGGACTTGCCGCTGGTGGTGACGTCCTCGACCATGACCACGCGGTCGCCGTCCTTGGGCTCATAACCCAGCAGGTTGCCCTTGTCGGCGCCATGGTCCTTGGCCTCCTTGCGGTCACAGCAGTACTTGACCTCCTTGCCGTACAGCTCGTGGTAGGCAATCGCGGTCACGACGGCCAGGGGAATGCCCTTGTAGGCCGGCCCAAACAGCACGTCAAAGTCGTCGCCAAAGTTATCGTGGATGGCCTGGGCGTAATACTCGCCCAGCTTCTTGAGCTGGTAGCCCGTCACGTAAGCACCGGCGTTCATAAAGAACGGGGACTGACGGCCGCTCTTGAGCGTAAAGCTGCCGAACTTAAGGACGTCGGACTCGACCATAAACTTGATGAACTCTTGCTTGTAAGCCTCCATGCGGGCTCCTCTCGTAATCGCGTACGTGCTTTCCAGTTTAGCGCAGGCGAAGCGTCGATGCGGGCGCGCTTTGGGGCCACGGCATTCTGTAAAGGCTTTGTCAGAGGGAATGGTTTTCCGAACAATGGGGTTGACATGTCAAACCCCCTCATCAAGAATACGGGCGGATTAAAAAGGGGTACGAGATACCCAAAGCGCGCTGCGCTCAGCCTTTAGGAGGTGTGCCATGGAAGGCAGTCCTAGTCGAAAAACCTGCATGTCGCCCTCGGCACGCCGCGAGGACTCCGCATCCGCATAACCACCAACAACAGATCGTCAAAACCACCACAAAGATGCCTGCCCCCTTTGTGGTGGTTCGCGAGCATGACGTGAGCGACATCTAGGTTTTTTGCAATTCAATACGACACGTACGCTAACTCCCTTCGACAAGGAGGACCCTATGCTGATGCTCAAAACCGCCACGGTACTCGAAGCTATCTCCAAGCGCCGCCGCACGGCGCGCCCTGCCGCTCACACCGGCCTGTCCAAGAACACCATATTCGCCGCCACCCATAGTGCCGAGGACGCCCTCGTACTGCTCGACGCCACGGCAAACGGCCTCACCGCCGAGCAGGCAACCGAGCGCCTGGACGCCTCCGGCCCCAACACCATCGAGGCACCGACCAAGACGCTCGCCCACCGCATCGCCGACGCCTTCATCGATCCCTTCGCCGGCATCCTCGCCGCGCTCGCGCTGGTCTCGCTCTACATCGACGTGCTCGCCGTGCCCGAGCCGCAGCGCGACCCCTCCACGGTCATCGTCATCGGCATCATGCTGCTGGTATCGGGCGGCATGAAGTTTATCCAGGAAGCCCGCAGCGGCAATGCGGCAGAGGCCCTCAAGGACCTGGTCTCCAACACTTGCACCGCCCTGCGCGACGGCGGGCGCGTCGAGATCCCCTTCGACGAGCTCGTCCCCGGCGATGTGATCCGTCTCTCTGCCGGCGATATGGTGCCGGCCGATGCCCGCATCATCACCGCGCGCGATCTGTTTGTGATCGAGTCCGCGCTCACCGGCGAGAGCGAGGCCGTCGAGAAGACAGCTGCCATCACCGTCGTCGAGGGTGCCGACGGCTCCGCGCTGCCACTCTCTGCCTGCAAGAACATCGTCTTTACCGGCACCTCCGTGCAAAACGGCACCGCCATGGCGCTTGTCGTAGCCACCGGCTCGGACACTTACCTGGGCAGCATCGCCAAGATGCTCAACGGGCGCGGCGAGAAGAGCGCGTTTGACCGCGGTGTCTCGAGCGTCTCCATGTTGCTCGTACGCCTCATGCTCGTTATGGCGCCGGCCGTCTTTGCCATCAACGCCGCCACCAAGGGCAACGTCATCGACGCGCTGCTGTTCGCCACGAGCGTGGGCGTGGGCATCACGCCGCAGATGCTTCCCGTCATCGTGACCACGAGCCTGTCACAGGGCGCCAAGGACCTCGCCCGTCGCCAGGTTATCGTCAAGGAGCTGCCGGCGATTCAAAACCTGGGTGCCATGGACGTCCTGTGCTGCGACAAGACCGGCACCCTCACCGAAGACTGCATCGTGCTCGAGCGCTACCTCAATACCGACGGCAACGAGGACACACGCGTGCTGCGCCATGCGTTTTTGAACAGCTTCTTCCAGACCGGCCTCAAAAACCTTATCGACCTGGCCGTTATCGACCGTTCCGATGTGACGCCCTCGACCGTCGCGCCCGATTCCATGCTGGGCCAGAGCCTGCGCGACCGTTACACCAAGGTCGACGAGGTTCCCTTCGATTTCTCGCGCCGTCGCCTGAGCGTAGTTGTCTCCGACGCCCAGGGCAAAACCCAGATGGTTACCAAGGGAGCTGCCGAGGAAATGCTCGAGATCTGCTCCTTTGTCGAGGTCAACGGTATCGCCCGGCCACTCGCCGAAGACAAGCTCGCCCAGATTCGCAAGCAGGTCGCCGATCTTAACGCCGAGGGCCTGCGCGTGATTGCCGTGGCGCAGAAAACCGACCCGCGCTGCGTGGGCGAGTTTAGCATCGCCGACGAATGCGACATGGTGCTGATGGGCTTTTTGGCCTTCCTCGATCCACCCAAAGCAAGTGCCGCGGGCGCCGTCGCCACCCTCGAGGCCAAGGGCGTGGCGGTCAAGGTCCTGACCGGCGACAACGACCGCGTCGCCGCCACCGTCTGCGAGCAGATCGGCATCGACGCGAGCAACGTCTTGCTCGGCTCCGAGATCGATGCGCTCGATGACACCGAGCTTGCCGAGCGAGCCGAGAAAACCCATCTCTTTGCCAAGCTCTCGCCGCTGCAGAAGGCACGCCTGGTGCGCGTCATGCGCGAGCTGCTCGGCCACACCGTAGGCTTTATGGGCGACGGCATCAACGACGCCGCCGCCATGCGCGCGAGCGACTGCGGCATCTCGGTCGACTCCGCCGTCGACATTGCCAAGGAATCCGCCGATATCATCTTGCTTCAGAAGGACCTGGGCGTGCTCGAGCGCGGCATCATCGAAGGCCGCCGCACCTACGGCAACCTGCTCAAGTACCTCAAGACCACAGTGAGCTCCAACTTTGGCAACGTGCTGTCCGTGACCGTCGCGAGCCTGTTCTTGCCGTTTTTGCCCATGAGCGCTCTGCAGCTGGTGCTGCTGTCGCTGGTCTACGAGATCGTGTGCATCGCGCTGCCGTGGGACACCGTCGACGACACCTGGACCGCACGCCCGCGCGCTTGGGACGCTGCGTCCATCAAGGGCTTTATGCTCGAACTGGGCCCCGTGAGCTCACTGTTTGATATCGTGACTTTCGCCGCGCTCTTCTTTGTGGTGTGCCCCGCCGCCGTGGGCGCGAGCTGGGCCGAGCTTGCCGCCGCGGGCAACGTCACGGGCATGGCGGCCTTTGCGGCGATCTTCCAGAGTAGCTGGTTTGTCGAGTCCATGTGGTCGCAGACACTCGTGGTCCACATGCTGCGCTCCCCGCATCTGCCGAGCCCGCGCGACCACGCCGCGCCCGCACTGTGCGTTCTCACCGTGCTGGGTCTGGCGCTCGTCACCTGGCTGCCGGCAAGCCCCATCGCCGATGCGCTCGGCCTCATGACACTGCCCGCGGGCTTTTTCGCGCTGCTCATCGGCATCGTCACCGCCTACATCACGCTCACCCAGCTGGCAAAGCGCCGCTACATTGCACGCCACGGCGAGCTACTGTAGCGAGCAGACGGAAAACACCCCGCCAGCTGCCGTTACCGCTACCGCAGCTGCCGACGCCGTTGCCTCTGCCGCTGCCGCAGCCTATCCCCTCAGCAGTTGCGGTGAAATAGTTCCTGTTTAAAGCCCCGTGACTTTAATTTAGGGACTATTCCACCGCAACTTATTGGGGGATTAGCTAGTCCTTGGGTGTCCAGGACCAGAAGAAGTTGATAAGGGCCACACGCGAGGCGGTACCGGCCTTTTTGTTGATCGAGGAAATGTGGCGATAGAGCGTGGAGCGCGAAAGGAAGAGCGTTGTGGCGATGTCCTGAACGCTCTGGTCCGAAACGACCAAGACCTCAAGAATATCGCGCTCGCGCTCTGTAAGCCCAAAGGTGGCGACGAAAGCATCGAGGCGTTCATCGGACGTGAGCTCCGCTGCCTCCACGGGCTCGGGGTCGGAGCATGTGGGCGCAAGATCCCCACCAAGGTCATCGGTGGCAAGCGCCAGCTCGTCCCGTATCACGGCATCATCGGCTCGTTGCCCCAACTGCCCCAGCAGCGTAATCGCAATGCCCACAAACATCACGAGCGCCGCACCGACCGCAGCCAGCACATTTTGACTCGAGATGATCGCCACTGCCGGCGCCGTCACGAACATCGAGCACACGTTGTTGACGACGCGACCCATGCACGGCCAAAAATATGACCAGCGCGCATAGAGCGAGACGGCGGCATATTTTGTGGTAAAGAACACCACGAAAAAGCCCGAGCCCAGATAAAAGATGATCGTGGCAGCAAGCTCGTTGCCGCCATTGCCATCGACGATGAGCACAAAGAACGAAAGCGTGGACAGTATGGCGGCACATGTCATGCCGATATTCATATACGAGCGGCCGTGCAGGTCAAATAGTGCGCCAGCGACCAACGAGCTCACGACAAGCAGCAGGCGCGGCCAATCGCCCAAATCGACGGCTCCGACAGCATGCAGGGTCGTGAAGCCCGCGTTGAGAGCGGCGAATACGCCGGAAAGATACGCCGTCGCCACGGTCAGGCGAACTACGGCGCGACGGAATGCCGCCTTTGCCTCGGGATCGTCATGCCACTTGGCGCCATATTCCAGAGCATCTACCGAAAGCCCGGCAGCACTGGGTTCAAAGTTGGGATCGGACTCGTCGCGCAGCTTGGCGCGTCGGGCACCGTGGAGCAACGCCACCTGCGCGATCGCGCAGACGACCAGAACAGCCTGCTGAGGAATGCCGGCAGGCATCACCATGTGGTTGAGCACCTGCACCAGAACGCCCATGGCGTAGGAAAGTGCAGCCGCACGCGCCAAGCAGGGCGTCCGTGCAAAGCGCCGCGCAAAGTTTGCATGGGCAGTCGATCCGCAGTAGCCCAGCGCGCAGCACGCCACCAAACCGCCGGCAATTACCACCTCAACCTGAACCGCCATAATCAACAGCAGCAATGCCGCCACCAGCAAAACGCCCGTGACGTCACTCGTTGCTTCAATGGCATGGGGACGGCGATAGTACAGAATAGGACGCACAAAAAAGCCAATCACGCTCGCGCCGATAGCAAGGCTCTCATAAATAACAACCTCGTCCGGAGACACGAACTCGGCCATGCGCGCATCAAAAAGATACTCGCACGCCAAAAACGTGAAGAAGAACAGCGCCAGGCATATAATCTCCCGAATGCCCCGACGCAGATATGCGGTTGTGTCTCCCATGTCCCTCATGGTTAACCCCCAGCCGCTCAATTGTCTGGAAAACTATTTTAATAAAGAACCAGTCTCAATATCGAAGCCGAGCTCGAAATGCTGCAAATTTGACCCCAGCCG
This sequence comes from uncultured Collinsella sp., assembly GCA_902475785.1. Lineage (GTDB taxonomy): Bacteria > Actinomycetota > Coriobacteriia > Coriobacteriales > Coriobacteriaceae > Collinsella. The sequence continues at coordinate 328 of CABSAN010000073.1, read as the reverse complement.
TTCACGTCACACCGCGGTTTTGAGCCTCATGGACCAGAAGGGACACGCGCGGCCTCTAGCTCGGCAAGGAGTGTCTCCAACTGCCACTCATTTAAGTACGTCCCCAATGAGTGCCCAATGACTACCCGCAGCAAGGAGTGTCCCTATGTGTCGGATGAAAAATGGGCCATGTGTCCCAGTTGTGGAGACTCCTTGAGCCGTCTGGGTATCGCGAAGGATCGCGCACTCCCCCATCATCAAAAGTGACACACGCTACCAGTTGATGGGAGGCAACCATGGGCTTCTTTGACAAGATGTTCGAGAAGAAAGAGTGCGCGATTTGCGGTAC
>CABSAN010000072.1 GCA_902475785.1 uncultured Collinsella sp. | reverse complement strand
GTGGCCCTGCGCGCTTCGGCCTCTCCCGTGGTCCAAGCGCTCATCCGCGCCTGCGGCAGTCCCCTTGCCTGCACGAGCGCCAACACGCACGGCGCGCCTTCGCCGGCAAGCTTTGCTGCCGTCGAGGGTCGCATCCTGGAGGGGGTCGATGTTGCCGTCGACGCCGGTGAGACCCCGTGTCGCGACGCCTCGACCATCGTGTCGTTCCAGCACGGCGGGCTCCAGATCCTGCGCCAAGGCGCACTTCCCGCATCAGAGATCGAACGGGTCCTGTCCGACCCGATGCAATAGAAAGGTGTAAGCGATGTCGTTGAATCTGGGCAGCCTGGGCATGGAAGATGCCTCGTTTAACTTTGGCGGTTCCTACATCATGGCGCTCGACTGCGGCACCACCTCGGTACTTGCGACCATCGTCGACGAGTACGGCTGCATCGTCGCGCAGGCACGTCGTAGCGTCAAAACCAGCTTCCCGCGTCCCGGTTGGATAGAGCAAGACCCCATGGAGGTGCTTGCCAGCCAGATCGGCGTGATGATGGAGGTCCAGTTTAAGAGCGGCATCCATTCTGACCGCATCGCCGCCATCGGTATCTCCAACCAGCGCGAGACCACGGTGGTGTGGGACCGCATAAGCGGCCAACCCATCTATAACGCCATCGTGTGGCAATGCCGTCGCACCGCACCTCTGATCGACGAGCTGGTCGAGCGGGGCGCAGAAGAGCTGGTGCGCTCCCGCACGGGACTCACGCTCGATCCGTATTTCTCGGCTTCCAAGGTGCAGTGGATCCTCGACAACGTCGACGGTGCGCGTGAGAGCGCGGCGGCGGGCGACCTCATGTTCGGCACCATCGACACCTGGCTCATCTACAACCTCACCGGCAGTCAGGTCTTTGCCACCGACTACACCAATGCCAGTCGCACGGCGCTCTTTAATATCCATACGCTCGATTGGGACGACGACCTGCTGGCGCTCTTTGACGTTCCACGTTCCATGATGCCCGAGGTTCGCTGGAGCTCGGGCGACTACGGCCGCGTCGCGAGCGACATCATGACCAACATGCCTCCCATCATGGGCGTGGCGGGCGATCAGCAGGCGTCGCTGTTCGGCCACTGCTGCTTCCATCCCGGCCAGACCAAAAACACCTATGGCACGGGTTGCTTTATGCTCATGAACACCGGCGACGAGGTCGTCGAATCCAAGAACGGTTTGGTCTCCACGATCGGTATCGCCGCGGACGGCAAGATCAGCTATGCGCTCGAGGGTTCTATCTTTGCCGCCGGCTCAACCATGAACTGGCTGCGCAACAACATGGGCATCATCTCGAGTGTGAGCGAGTCCGCGCAACTCGCCGCTTCGATCAACGACAACGAGGGCTGCTACTTCGTTCCCGCCTTCGCTGGCCTGGGCGCTCCCTGGTGGGACCCGCGTGCCCGCGGTATCGTGTGCGGCCTGACCGGTGCCTCGAGTCGCGCGACCATTGTGCGTGCGGCCTGCGAGTCCATGGCCTACCAGAGTTATGACGTGCTGCGCGCCATGGAGCAGGACGTGGGACTTTCGATTGAGCGCCTGTCCGTCGATGGCGGCGCCTCACGCAACGAGTTCATCATGCAATTCCAGGCCGACCTGCTGGATATCCCCGTGCTGCAATGCGAGACGGTGGAGACCACGGCAATCGGTGCCGCGTACTTGGCGGGTCTTGCCGTCGGCTATTGGGAAGACCTGGAAGAGCTGGAGCAAAATGCCCAGATCGTTAGGACCTTCCTTCCCCATATGTCCGCCGAGCGTCGCGAGCAAAATCTTGCGGGCTGGCGTGATGCAGTCAAGCGCTCGCTCAGTACCGCACAGTAGGGCTGCGATGGGCTGCTCGATACAACAAACCGCTAAACTTATGCATGGCGTGCGGCGGCAACATTGCTGCGCGCCTTGTCAGCAAGGCCATCTTCCGGCCGCAACGAAAGGGGCAATCAACCCATGACCGTCACCTACGATACGTCCCGTGTGACGCTTGTCGATCACCCGCTCGTCCAGCACAAGCTGTCGATCCTGCGCGACAAAAACACCGGCACCAACCAGTTCCGCCAGCTCGTGCGCGAGCTCGCACTTTTTGACGGCTACGAGGCCATGCGCGACCTGCCCATGGAAGACGTCGAAGTCGAGACCCCCATCACCACCGCAACGTTTAAGCAGCTCGCCGGCAAAAAGCTCGCCATCGTTCCCATCCTGCGTGCAGGCCTTGGCATGGTCGACGGCATCCTCGATCTGGTGCCCTCCGCTCGCGTGGGCCACATCGGCATGGAGCGCGACGAGGTCACCCACGAGCCGCACGAGTATTACTGCAAGATGCCCAAGGATATCGACCAGCGCATCTGCCTGGTCGTCGACCCCATGCTCGCCACGGGCGGTTCGGCCGAGATGGCCATCAGCTACCTGCGCGAGCGCGGTGTCAAGGATATCCGCATGCTGTGCATCGTCGCCGCGCCCGAGGGCCTCAAGTCACTGACCGAAAAGGACCCCGACGTACATATTTATACGTGCGCCATCGACGACCATCTCAACGAAGCTGCCTACATCGTTCCCGGCCTGGGCGACGCCGGCGACCGCATCTACGGCACGCTGTAATCTCTGGGCCATACCGGCTAACGTCGAAAATACGAAGAAATGGTGCGCGCGGTCGAACAAAAGACGACCGCGCGCACTCCTGTTAACGGACGTTTTGCCCTGCAGGGTTCGAGAAAAACGTATTACCGTACCTGCGGCATAAAGAAGGTCTTAAGAAAACGAACAGGTGCGTATTAACCGATGCTTTTTCGGTTGTACTTTAGCGATTGGCTCGTACAATAGTCACCAATGTTTGGCGGGAACTGTCCTGTGAGGCGATAAAAAAGGAAAGTGAGGACGCCAGTGTTTCAGATAGCCGATCTGCTCGCTATCGTTGCAGGTGCCATCGCGGGCGCGATTGCCTTCCTTCCCTTTGTCTTTACGCTCAAGCCGGTTCTTGACGATAAGCAGAATGCGGACATGCTCAAGGGTATGGTGAGTCTCGCGGTCTCGGCAATCGCGTTGCTTGTCTTTACCTTGGTTGTGTTTGTGTTGTTCGGAGAGGCATTTCGCATGTTCCTCCTGGGCGAGGCGATCGGCTTCGTGGCCTTTATGGCCGCCTGCGCGATTCGCGTCGCCAAGGCGCTGCGAGATCCTCATGAGGTCGAAAGGTAAGTCGTGGAAATTTTTGAAAAGCTGCCTGATGAGATTAATCATCTGGTCAGCGAGTTCAGCTCCACCCCTGTCGTGGGCGATCTGAGCTGCGGCATCACGCAGTACTCGTTTTGGCTGATCGTCTCCACGATCGTGCTCCTGATCGTCCTGGCCGTGTTCAAGAAGAAGCAGACCCTGGTTCCCAAGGGCTTCTTCGTCAACGGTTTCGAGTACATCATCGAGTACGTCGAGAACGATATCGGCAAGGGTGTCGTGGGTGAGAACTGGAAGAAGCACTTCCCGTTCCTGTGCTCGCTTTTCCTGTTCATCCTGATCAATAACATGATCGGCCTGATCCCGGGAATGAAGCCCGGCACCGGTGCAATCGGCTCCACCGCCGCGCTCGCCATCTTCGCCTTCGTGTACTTCATCTACTACGGATGCAAGGCTCACGGCGTGATCGGCTACATCAAGAGCCTCGCCCCGCAGGGCGTGAGCTTCCCGATGAACGTGCTCGTGTGGGTCGTCGAGCTTTTCTCGACCTTCCTGCGCCTCATCACGCTCGCCGTCCGTCTGTTCTGCAACATGTTCGCAGGACACGTGGTCATGGGCTCGTTCGCCATCATGGCGAGCATGTTCATGCAGCCGCTGCTTCAGCAGGTTTCCGCGGCCCACGCCGTCGGCGCCCTGCCTTCGCTGGCCTGGCTTGCCATCCTCATCCTGATCTATGCGATCGAGCTTGTGGTCGGTGCCATCCAGGCTTACGTCTTCACGGTCCTTACCGCCGTGTATGTCTCCGAGGCAGAGGAGGTCGCGGAGGAGGAGTAGTCTTCCGTTCGCGCCTTAAAGGTAAGGCAATTCGTTAAACCGCCGGTGCCCGTACCCATGGAGCCCGGCAGTTATAAAAAGGTTATCCTGCGTGAAATAAGACACGCACGACAAAGGAGGAATCGTGGGAGTTATCGGTTACGGTCTCGGTGTTATCGGCGCTGGTCTTGCTATCGGCCTGTCTGCTCTGGGTGCTACGGGTGCTATGGCCCGTCAGCCTGAGGTCCAGGGCCGCGTGTTCACCGTCTTCATCATGGGCTCCGCTTTCGGCGAGGCTCTGGCTCTGATCGGCTTCGTTGTCGCGCTGATCGTTAAATAGCACGGAGCGTCAAGTATGAATCTTTCATCCCAGAAGAGCGCGATCGCACTCTCCGCGTCCGCGGCCGCGCTGCTCATGCCGGCTTCCGCGTTCGCCGAGGACGGCGCTGCCGGTGCGGACATCCTCATCCCTAAGATGGCGGAGTTCATCCCGGCGCTTATCGCCTTCCTGATTATCTGGATCGTGCTGGCCAAGGTCGCCCTGCCGGGCATCATGAAAACCATGGAGGAGCGCGGCAAGAAGATCGAGGAGAGCCTCGATGAGGCCGAGAAGACCAAGCAGGAGGCTATCGCCAAGCGCGCTGAGTCCGACTCGATCGTCACCGACGCCCGTCGTCAGGCTGCCGACATCGTTCTCGAGGCCCGTAAGGACGCCGAGTCCGAGCGCGCCCGTATCATCGAGGCTGCTCACAAGGAGGCCGAGGAGATCATCGCCAAGGCCCATACGACCGTCGAGGACGAGCGCAAGTCCATTTACGCCGGTGCCGCGAGCTCCATCGCCGACCTGTCCGTTGCCGTCGCCACCAAGATCGTGGGCGAGGCACTCGAGGACGATGCCGAGCAGAAGAAGCTCATCGAGCGCTACATCCAGGAAGCAGGTAGCCTGAATGCCGACTAGCCGCTATCAGGACAAGGTGCTCGAGACCTACGCGCGCTCCCTTCTGGAAGCCGCCAAGGCCGAGAACCATGTGTTCGAGGACCTCGAGATGATCGAGCGCCTGGCTTCTGCCAGCCCCGAGATCATCGCCGTGCTCGACACCATGTCCAAGCGCGACCAGCTCGACCTTCTTCCCAAGGTGGCAGCTGCCTTTAAGTATGTTGCCGAGGAAGACGAGGATGTAGTGGGCGTGACCGTCACCACGGCGATCCCGCTCGACGACGAGCTGCGTCAAACCATCACTAAGAAATGCGAGCAGGACTTCGGCCGCAAGGTATTCCTTATCGAGCAGGTCGACCCGTCTATCGTGGGCGGCCTGGTGCTCGAGGCCCGCGGCGAGCGTCGTGACATTTCCGTCAAGACGCAGCTGCGCATCGCGCAGGAGACCCTCGCAAACTCTGCTAATTCGTACGGAGGTGAAGCCTAATGTCCGAAACCCTCAATGCCCAGGATATCGCCAAGAAACTGCAGGAGCAGCTCACGAGCCTCTCCGCGACGGTCGATACGCATGAGGTTTCAACGGTCGACGAGGTAGGCGACGGCATCGCGCGCGTCTCCGGCCTCAAGAGCGCCATGGCAGGCGAGCTTCTGGAGTTCAAGAGCTCCGATACCGGTGAGACCGTCTTCGGCCTTGCCCAGAACCTTGACCGTGACGAGGTCGGCGCCGTTCTGTTTGGTGCCGTCGACTCCATCAAGGAAGGCGACGAGTGCCGCACCACTGGCCGCATTATGGATATCCCCGTGAGCCGTGCCATGCTCGGCCGCGTCGTCAATCCGCTCGGCCAGCCCATCGACGGCCTGGGCGACATCGTCGCCACGCACCGTCGCCCCATCGAGTTCAAGGCCCCCGGCGTCATCGATCGTACCCCGGTGTGCGAGCCGGTTCAGACCGGCCTGTTGGCCATCGACTCCATGGTGCCTATCGGCCGTGGTCAGCGTGAGCTCATCATCGGCGACCGTAAGACCGGTAAGACCGCCATTGCCATCGACGCCATCCTCAATCAGCGCGGTAAGGGCATGGTCTGCATCTATGTCGCCATCGGCCAGAAGGCCTCCACGGTTGCCAACATCCGCGAGACCCTCGCTCAGCACGGTGCACTCGACTACACCATCATCGTTTCGGCCACCGCTGCCGATTCCGCCCCTATGCAGTACATCGCGCCTATGGCCGGTGCCGCTATCGGCGAATTCTTCATGTACAACGGCGAGGACGGCAAGCCCGCCAGCGAGACCAACCCCGGCGGCCACGTGCTCGTCATCTACGACGACCTGTCCAAGCAGGCTGTGGCCTACCGTCAGATGTCGCTGACGCTGCATCGTCCGCCCGGACGCGAGGCCTATCCTGGCGACATCTTCTACCTGCACTCTCGTCTGCTCGAGCGTGCCGTCAAGATGTCCAAGAAGAACGGCTATGGCTCCATGACGGCACTGCCGATCATCGAGACCCAGGACGGCGACGTCTCGGCCTACATTCCGACCAACGTCATTTCCATTACCGATGGTCAGATCTACCTGCAGTCCGAGCTCTTCTTCCAGGGTCAGCGCCCGGCAGTCGACGTGGGCATCTCCGTGTCCCGCGTCGGTGGCGATGCGCAGACCAAGGCCATGAAGCAGGTCGCCGGCAACCTCCGTCTGGACCTCGCTTCCTATCAGGAGCTCGCTGGCTTTACCCAGTTTGGCTCCGACCTCGACGAGGCTACTCAGAAGCAGCTGACCCATGGTGCCCGCATGACCGAGCTCCTGAAGCAGCCGCGTTACAAGCCGTTTGAGGTTGGCGAGCAGATCGTTACGCTGTTCGCTGGCAACGAGGGCTTCCTGGATGACCTGGAGATCGCCGACGTGCTGCCTTTCCGTGCCGAGCTCATCGAGTACATGGACAATGGCTTTGGTTCGCTGCTCGACAAGGTTCGCGCCAAGAAGATCGATGATGACACCAAGGCTGAGCTCTTGCGCGTCATCGGCGACTTCAAGCAGCAGTTCATGGCCAAGCACCATTCGGATGTTTCTGGATCAGAGGAGAACTAAGCCCCATGGCCAACCTTCGCGACATTAAGAAGCGAATCTCCTCGGTTACCACGACCAAGCAGATCACGCGCACGATGGAGATGGTCTCTACGGCCAAGATTCGTCGTGCCCTCGATCGCTCCAAGCAGGCCGAGCCCTATAAGGAGGCGCTGACCGACGTTATGTTGACGGTCGCAGGCGACGCCTCCTGTTCGGGCACCGATCCCATGCTGCAGAAGCATGAGAGCGTCAAGCATGGCCTGATTGTCGTTATTGCCTCGGACCGCGGCCTTGCCGGCGGTTTCAATACGACGGTGGAGCGCACGGCCGAAAAGCTCGCCGCTTCTTGGGCGAACGACGGCATCGAGTACGAGATCATCGCGTGTGGGCGCAAACCGGCCACGTATTTCCGTGACCGCGCAAACGTCGTCATGCACTTTGAGGGCAACTCCTCTGAGCCCGATTTCAATCAGGCCCGCATGATCTCCTCTCATATCTGCGATGCGTATCGTGCCGGTGAGCTTGACCGTGTCGAGCTTGTCTACCACCACGCCAAGAACCGCGTGGATCAGGAGCTTCGCGTCGAGCATCTGTTGCCGCTCGACCCCGAGATGATCGCTATGGCCCACGGTCCGCGTAAGAACGAGACCGACGCCCCTAAGCGCATCTCGTCCACGTTCGAGTTCGTGCCCTCTCCCGAGCATGTTCTCGGCAAGCTTGTGCCGTCTTATATCCTGACGGTCATCTACCAGGCCCTGATCGATTCGGCGGCTGCCGAGCAGGGTGCACGCCGCAAGGCCATGCACTCCGCGACGGAAAACGCCACCGCGATCATCTCGACCCTTACCCGCACGTATAGTCGCGTGCGCCAGGCTTCGATCACGACCGAGATTAACGAGATCGTCGGCGGAGCCTCAGCATTGGAGGAACAGTAATGGCTAATAACACCGTAAAGCTTGCGGTCGAGGAAGCCACCAAGAAGACGACTGCCGGTGATGGTCGCATCGTGCGAATCATCGGCCCTGTCGTCGACGTCAAGTTTGACGGCGCGGTGCCCCCGATCTACAACGCGCTCACGGTCGAGGCCGAGACCCCGATCGGTCATCTGAGCACGATCCTCGAGGTCGAGAGCCAGCTTCCGGGCGGCGTCGTCCGCACGGTCGCCATGTCCTCGACCGACGGCCTGCAGCGCGGCCTCATCGCCACCGATACCGGTGAGCCCATGAAGATGCCCGTTGGCCCCAAGACGCTCGGCCGCATTTGGAACGTCATGGGCAAGCCCGTCGACGGCAAGCCCATGCCCGAGGTGGAGGAGTTCTACCCCATCCACCATGCAGCACCCCGCTTCGACGAGCTCACCACCAAGACCGAGATCTTCGAAACCGGCATTAAGGCCGTTGACCTGCTCGAGCCCTACATCCGTGGCGGCAAAACGGGTCTGTTCGGCGGCGCCGGCGTCGGCAAGACCGTTCTGATTCAGGAGCTCATCAACAACCTCGCCCAGGAGCACGGCGGCACCTCGGTGTTCACCGGTGTCGGCGAGCGTACTCGTGAGGGCACCGACCTGTTCCTCGAGATGAGCGAGTCTGGCGTTATCGACAAGACCTGCTTGGTCTATGGTCAGATGAACGAGCCGCCTGGAGCGCGTCTGCGCATCGGTCTGGCTGGCCTTACCACCGCTGAGTACTTCCGCGATCGCGGCCAGGACGTTCTGCTGTTCATCGACAACATCTTCCGCTTCTCCCAGGCCGGTTCCGAGGTTTCCGCACTGCTGGGTCGTATGCCGTCCGCCGTCGGTTACCAGCCTACGCTGGCTACCGAGATGGGCGACCTCCAGGAGCGCATTACCTCGACCAAGACGGGTTCCATTACCTCCGTCCAGGCTGTCTACGTCCCTGCAGACGACCTGACCGACCCGGCGCCTGCCACGACGTTTACGCACCTGGACGCCACTACGGTTCTTTCGCGTAGCATTTCGTCGCTCGGTCTGTTCCCGGCTATCGACCCGCTCGCGTCTTCCTCCGACGCTCTCGATCCCTCGATCGTCGGCGAGGAGCACTACCGTGTCGCCGTCAAGGTCCAGGAGCTCCTGCAGGAGT
>CABSAN010000071.1 GCA_902475785.1 uncultured Collinsella sp. | reverse complement strand
GAAACGGGAGCCGGGACGGGCCTGGTTACGGCACTGGATGCCGTCCTCGGACACGAACTCGCAGCGACGGACGTCGTCGTCCTCCTCGTCACCGATCAGGTCGGCGGCGGGCTCCTCGTGAACGGGAACGTTCTTAAGGATGTCGGCGGCAAGGGTCTCGGACTTAATGTCGATGTGCCAGCCGGTCAGGCGCGCGGCAAGGCGGGCGTTCTGGCCCTCCTTGCCGATGGCGAGCGAAAGCTGGTCGTCGGGTACGATGACGCCGGCGTAGGCCTTCTCCTCGTCGATGAGAACGCGGGTGACCTTGGCGGGCGACAGAGCGTTTGCGACGTAGACGGCCGGATCGGCATCCCACAGGATGACGTCGACGCGCTCGCCACGGAGCTCGCCCACGACGGCGCGAACACGGCTGCCCTTGGGGCCGACGCAGGCGCCCACGGGATCCAGGCGATCGTCGAGCGAGTGGACGGCGACCTTGGAGCGCTGGCCGGGCTCGCGGGCGATCGACTTGATCTGGACGGTGCCCTCATAGATCTCGGGCACCTCCTGCTCAAACAGACGACGCATGAGCTCGGGGTGGGTACGGGAGATAACAATCGGCGGACGGCTGTGCTCGCCACGAACCGGCTGCAGGTTGGAGTTGGGGTCGCGAACGTCGATGATCACGGCCTTGATGTGCTGGTTGTGCAGGTAGCGCTCGCCCATCGGACGCTCGTTGCGCTCGTTCTCGTAACGGCGCTGGTCGAAGTGCGGAAGCTCGGCCTCGACGCCCTCGCGAATCTTGACGATCGTGAAGTCGGGCGTGGACTGCAGCACGGTACCGCTGATGAGGTCACCGATGCGGCCGGAGAACTCCTCGTAAATCTGCTCGCGGGCGGAGTTGCGCACGATGGCGTTGATCTCGGCCTTGGCGTGCTGGGCGGCGATGCGGCTCGTGTTCTTGGGAGTGACGTCGATCTCCTCGAACTCGGTGAAGTTGCCCTCCTCGTCCATGGAATCGTCGATTGGCTCCAGACGGTAGACGTAGATCTTGCCGGTGGTGCGGTCGATGGTCACCTTGGCGCCCCACTCAAGATGCAGGATCTCGGCATAGCTCTTGGCGAGCGACTGCTCCAGGCGGTCGATCAGGTAGAGCTGGTCGATGTGCTTCTCCTGGCAAAGCTCCATCAGGGCGGACATCATGTCGGATGCTGCCATCTTACTTTCCTTCCTTCGCGGGCTTGAAGTCATAGGTGGGCTTCAACTTGCACTTTTTAACATCAGAGAAATCGAGGGTAACGGACTCGCCGTCCTCGAGCTCGAGGGTCACGTTCGTCTCGGTGGCGGCGGCAATCTTGCCGGCGTACTTGCGACGGCCCTCGGTGGCGGTGGAGGTGAGCTCGCAGCTCTCGCCCACAAAGCGGGCAAAGTCACTGGGGCGGCGCAGCGGGCGCGCCATACCCGGGCTCGACACCTCGAGCGTATAGCTCGAAGAGATGGGGTCGAGCTCCTCAATCACATCGCCGACCCATTTGGTGTTGGCCGTGACGTCGTTGAGCGACAGGCTCTGACCCTCGGCACCCTCGATACGCACGCGCACGCAGGGGGCCTTGGTGGCACCCACGAGCTCAACGTCGACGATGTCGATATCGTGCTGGGGAGCGACGGCCTCGAGCGCGTCGATGATCGCCTGCTCGGTCTTGGTCTTGACCATTGCGGCACCTCCATCCATACAAAAAAGAAGCGGGGCCGAAACCCCACTTCTTTCAATTACAACTTCATTTGCAAGCAAACTATACCAATACCTGCGCAAACGTGCAACCACAACACAAACCCGCAGGTCAGCGTGAGCACAGGTTCTCCACAAGAAATGGATAATTGGGTGTTGTCGCAAGTATCCTTAACCAAAACGAGGGGCGACTCACTTCGGAATCGTCCCTCGCTTTTTCGTGTCAGCTATGCGCGCAGCGCTTACTTGACCACCAGGTTGACCAGCTTGCCGGGCACGCAGATGGCCTTGACGACCGTCTTGCCCTCGAGCCACTTGGCGACGGCAGCCTCGGCGGCAGCCTGCATTTCCTCGTTGGAGGCATCGCGGGCCACGTCGATGCGGCCACGGACCTTGCCAAGCACCTGGACGACGATCTGCACCGTGTCCTCGATGGACTCGGCCAGGTCGAACTCGGGCCAGGCGGCGGTGTAGGCGTTGCCCTCGCAGCCGAGCGCCTCGTGCCACAGCTCGTCGGCCCAGAACGGGCAGATGGGCGCCAGGACGCTCACGATGTCCTTGGCCACGCCGTAGCACAGGGCCTTGTCGCGATCAACGCCCTCGGTGGCGTTGAGATAGGCGCTCGCCGCGTTGACGAGCTCCATGACGGCCGAAATCGCGGTGTTGAACTGGCCGCGATCGAAGTCCTCGGTGCACTTGGCGATGGTGCGGTGACGCTCGCGGTAGAGCTTCATCGCGGTCTCGTCGAGCACGGACTTGTCGAAGGCCACGTTGGCATCACCCGACTGAACGAGCTGCCACACGATACGCCAGGCGCGCTTGATAAAGCGGTTGGCGCCCTCGACGGCCTTGGGATCCCAGTCGAAGTCCTTCTCGGGCGGGGCGATAAACAGGATCGCCAGACGCATGGTGTCTGCGCCATAGGGCTCGATGACCGAGCTCGGGGGCACGACGTTGCCCTTGGACTTGGACATGGTGTCGCCGTTCTCGTCCTTGACCATGCCCTGGCACAGCAGGTTGGTGAAGGGCTCGTCCACGCTCAGCAGACCCAGGTCGCGCAGGGCCTTGGTAAAGAAGCGGCTGTAGAGCAGGTGCAGAATGGCGTGCTCGATGCCACCGATGTAGTTATCGACGGGCATCCAACGATCGGCCGCCTCGCGGGAGAAGGGCAGCTCGGTGTTGTGCGGGTCGGTATAGCGCAGGTAATACCAGCTGGAACAGGTGAAGGTGTCCATGGTATCGGTCTCGCGCTTGGCCGGGCGGCCGCAGACCGGGCAGGTGGTCTCGTAGAACTCCTTGCACTCGGCAAGGGTCTCGCCGGCACCCAGGTCCAGGTTCTCGGGCAGCGTCACCGGCAGCTGATCCTCGGGCACGGGCACGATGCCGCAGTGCTCGCAGTGGATGGCCGGGATGGGGTTGCCCCAATAGCGCTGGCGGCTGATGAGCCAGTCGCGCAGACGGAACTCGACCTTGCGACGACCGCAGCCCATGGCCTCGAGGTCGGCCACGATGGCAGCCTCGCCCTCGGAGTGCTTGCCGCCGCGCATACCGGTGTACTTGCCGGACTGGACGAGCGTGCCCTCGGCAGCGTGGGCGCAATCCCAGTCGACAGTCTCGGCATGGAAGGTATCGATGGTCTCGCCGCTGGCCTCGACGGCGGCGCGGTCGTCATCGTCCAGGATGATCGGTACGATCGGCAGGTCGTACTTGCGGGCGAACTCAAAGTCGCGCTGGTCGCCGCAGGGAACGGCCATGACGGCACCGGTGCCGTAGTCGGCCACGACGTAGTCGGCAACCCACACGGGAACCTTCTCGCCGTTGACGGGGTTTACCACATAGCGGCCGGTAAAGGCACCGTGCTTCTCGAGGGTGCCCTGGGCACGCTCGACGGCAGAGATATGCTTGGAGTCCTCGACGATCTTGGTGACGGCCTCCTCGTACTCCGTGCCCTCGACGAGCTCGTGCAGGCGCGCGTACTCGGGAGCCAGGACAAAGAAGGAGACACCAAAGAGCGTGTCGGCTCGCGTGGTGAAGACGGTGATCTTACCCTCGTCACCCTCGATGGGCTCGCCATCCTTGTCGCACAGGGTAAAGTCGACCTCGGCGCCCTCGGAGCGGCCGATCCAGTTGGCCTGCATCTGCTTGACGCGCTCGGGCCAGCCGGGGAGCTTCTCCAGGTCGTCGAGCAGCTCCTGGGAGTACTCGGTGATCTTGTAGTACCACTGCTCAAGGTCGCGCTTCTCGGGCTCAGTGCCGCAGCGCCAGCACTTGCCCTCGGTAACCTGCTCGTTGGCCAGAACGGTCTTGCAGTTGGGGCACCAGTTCACCGGGTTCTTCTTACGGTAGACCAGGCCCTTTTCCCACATCATCTCAAAGATCCACTGACCCCAGCGGTAATAGTCGGGGCTGCAGGTCTTGACCATGCGATCCAGATCGTAGGAGAAGCCCATACGCTTCATCGTGGCGAGCGCCTGGTCCATATTCTTATACGTCCAGGCGGCAGCCTGCGTGTTGTGCTTGATGGCGGCGTTCTCGGCGGGCAGGCCAAAGGCATCGAAGCCGATGGGGTGCAGCACGTCGTAGCCGCGCATGCGGGCCTGACGGGCCATGGCATCGCCGATGGTATAGTTGCGCGCGTGGCCCATGTGCAGATCGCCCGACGGATACGGGAACATCTCGAGCACATACTTCTTGGGCTTGCTGTCGTCGGTGTCAACGGCAAAGAGGTTGGAGTCCTCCCAGGCCTTCATCCACCTGGACTCAATGGCCTGCGCGTCGTAGGCAGGAATCTCGTCCTTATGATCTGTGCAATCGCACATATCAGCTCCTTTGTTAGCTGGGTTGGGACGGGGCGTTCTTACCTTTACTCGCTGCTGCGGACAGTCCTGCTCGCACGAAGAGCACATTAAGTGCTCTTCGGCTCGTGCGGAACTTGCAGCGAGCAAAGGTAAGAACGCCCCGCCACATCGTTAACTCGCATGATGATAGCAAATACAACAAGCGAGATGCCTGCGACTTGCGGGCATCTCGCTTTATCTAAATAACGTGGTTGTGAATCAACCGCTAATTGTTACCCGCCCAAGCATGATCGGGTTTTCCAAGTGCCGCAGATTGCCGTGAAAGAGGAGCGACGCGTACTTTGGTACGCGAGCGACGGTTTGAACGGCAAGGTGCGGTGCTTGGGAAAGCCGCTTAGCGGTAGCTGACGCTTTGCTGGGAGTCCTTGACGACAACGTCGTGGGCGCCGCCTTCGACGATGGAGGTGGAGCTGACCAGGGTCAGGCGTGCCTTTTCCTGGAGCTCGGGGATCGAGAGGGCACCGCAGTTGCACATCGTGGACTTGACCTTGTAAAGCGTGCCGCCCACGCCGTCCTTGAGGGAGCCAGCGTAAGGCACGTAGGAGTCGACGCCCTCGACGAAGCTGAGCTTCGCGGCACCGCCCAGGTCGTAGCGCTGCCAGTTGCGGGCACGCGCGGAACCCTCGCCCCAGTACTCCTTCATGTACTGGCCGTTGACGTTGACGCGCTCGGTCGGGCTCTCGTCGAAACGGGCGAAGTAGCGGCCCAGCATCATAAAGTCGGCACCCATGGCAAGGGCGAGCGTCATGTGGTAGTCGTAGACGATACCGCCGTCGGAGCACACGGGCACGTAGACGCCGGTCTCCTCGTAGTACTCGTCGCGAGCACGGCAGACGTCGATCAGCGCGGTGGCCTGGCCACGGCCGATGCCCTTGGTCTCGCGGGTAATGCAGATGGAACCGCCGCCGATACCGACCTTGATGAAGTCGGCACCGCAGTCGGCCAGGAAGCGGAAGCCCTCGGCGTCGACGACGTTACCGGCACCGACCTTGACGTCCTCGCCGTAGTTGGCGCGGATCCACTCGATGGTGCGCTTCTGCCACTCGCTGAAGCCCTCGGAAGAGTCGATGCACAGGACATCGGCGCCGGCCTCGATGAGCAGCGGCACACGCTCGGCATAGTCGCGGGTGTTGATACCGGCGCCGACCATGTAGCGCTTATCGCCGTCGAGCAGCTCGTTGGGGTTGGTCTTGTGGCTGTCGTAGTCCTTGCGGAAGACGATGCCCATCAGGTGATCGTAGTCGTCGACGATGGGCAGGGCGTTGAGCTTATTGTCCCAAATGACGTCGTTGGCAACCTTGAGGCTGATGTTCTTGTCGCCCACGATGAGCTGCTCACGCGGGGTCATGAACTCGGAGACCTTCGTCTGGTGGTCATCGCGGCTGGGGCGATAGTCACGGCTGGTGACGATACCCAGGAGCTTACCCTTGGGAGTGCCGTCGTCGGTGACAGGCATGGTGGAGTGACCGGTCTTATCCTTGAGCTCGATGACCTGTTCCATGGTCATGTCGGGGGTCAACGTGGAATCGGACTGAACGAAGCCGGCCTTGTGATCCTTGACGGCCTTGACCATAGCGGCCTCGGACTCGGCGCTCTGGGAACCGTAAATGAAGGACAGGCCGCCCTCGGTAGCGAGCGCGACACCCATGTCGACGCCCGAGACGGACTGCATGATGGCGGAAACCATGGGGATGTTCAGGGTGATTGCCGGCTTCTCACCGCGCTTAAAGCGGGTCAGCGGCGTCTTAAGAGAGACGTTGTTGGGGATGCACTGCGAGGACGAGTAACCAGGAACCAGCAGATACTCCGAAAACGTGTGGGACTCACCGGGAAAGAACGTAGCCATGTTTCTCCTTTTTCCATGCGACCGGTCGGCTGCAGGCCTCGTAGGACCCAGCCCAACCTTGGGCGCCCAATACTGGGGAAGTATCTTAACGCACTTTGACTGCTACAATGCATGATTTAAGAAGAGCACACGAGGGCTTGACGCAGGCTTTGCGTTTGCCCAGCAAACACTTTAGCGGGGAGACGTGGAGCGTATGGAGTACAAGACGACGGCAAAGTTGGTCATTCAAGCGTGCGACAAAGATCTGCCGGGCGTGTTTGGTCACGGCTGCGTCTTGCTGCTGAAGGGTATTGCCCGCGAGCACTCGCTGAACCGCGCCGCCAAGAGCATGGGCATGGCGTATTCCAAGGCTTGGCGCATTGTGAACGAAGCCGAAGGCCAGCTGGGCTGCAAACTCATAGAGCGCGACGGCGCCCGCGGATCCACGCTCACCCCCGCCGGCGAGCGAGCCATAGCAGTCTACGAGGAGCTGCAGGCAGAGATCAACAACGTCATCGCCAACAAAGCAAACGACCTGATCGCCAGCATCAAAGAGTAGCCCATTTGGGACGGGGCTTTTTTAGCTGGTCGGTCACCATAGATGATTTTTCTGGGACGGGGATTAAAAAATCATTGTGTACCTAATGATTTTTTAATCCCCGTCCCAGAAAAATCATCGGAGGGCATTATCGAGGGTGGCGGCCACGATCAAGGGGTCGTCAGTACCGGCGAAGAGACGGATTGTGCTCCCCTGCTTGCCGCGTGGGGCCGAAAGGCGCGTCGTTGCGCCGCCGGCGGGTGATGTGCGGAACTCCCCCGGCAAAGCATCGAACAGCTCGCGCGCGCTGCGCTCGATAAGGTCAAATTCAACTGCAGGGCCAAAACCGTGCTCGAGGATTCCAGTTGCAACCGCATGGTCGGGATGCGAGCTCAGCCCGGGATAGCGCACGTTGCGTACCATCTCGTTGGCGGCCAGATACTCTGCCAGGGCACGGGCGCGATCGAAGTGCGCCTGCATACGGGTGTCGAGCGTGTCGAGCCCGAGCTCTAGAACCTTGGCCTCATCGGAGGACAAGTCAAGCTCGGCCAATCCGCACCCCTCGAGCAGCGCATGTGCGCACTCGGCAGCAGCATCCACACGATGGCGCTTGAGCTGCGAGCGCGCCACCGAAGCGGCAACGAGCTTACGCGGAGCCCTACCGGCACACACGCGGTCGAGCGCCTCGAGCGACAGCGCAGCACCCAGCCGCAGCGGATCGCAGCCAAAAGCCGACGCCACGGTGTTGTCCACAACTAGCAGCGCGCGGGCCTCACGAGCTGCGCGGCCCAGAGCGCGAAGGTCAGGCACACGCAGACCAAACCCGCCGATGGAGTTGACGAACCACCACAGGTGCGGACCCTCGGCATCAAACGAAGCATCAAAGCCCTCGGACGCGGCGGCAAATGCCTCGGCGCACGAATCCCCCACCAGCACAACGTCGCAGCCATCAAAGCCGCGCGCAAACGCTTCGGCAAAGTCGTCCGCAAAGGCCACCAGGCGGTCACCGGGACTCACAATACCCAGCAATGAAAGCGCTGCCGGCACGTGCCGGGCAGCAACAAGATGCGCCTCACGCGCGCCGGCCCTCAATGCCCAGGTCTCTTCTAGCTGTTGCACGTCCACGCGGCACCGTCCCTTCGAAAACAAAAACCCACGATGTGGGTGTCCCCCGCATCGTGGGCAACGGCTGAAGTATAGCGCCGATATGCGACGAATTGCCTAGATGTTGAGCGCGTGGTAGGTCACGTTCGCACCCGGAGCGTCAACGGTCACGCCATGGGCCTCGGGATAGATGCGCGTGGAGAACACAAGCGCGCCGTCATTCACAAACACCTCGACCGACGAGACATCGCCAACAATGCGCACGTTACGAACCTCGTCGACGGGCTCCCAGCGCACGGTACGACCGCAGCCGGCAGAAGCGCGACCCTCATCGGTAAATCGCATCTCAAAGCGAGCGGGCAGTTCGCCCTCGGCGGGCACAAACGCCAGCTTCAGCTCGCCATCAACGGTCGCGGCAAACGCGCCGTCGACACCGTCAACAACAACGTCAAAGCAGGTATCGCCGGCAACCTCCAACGAGCCCTCCCCCACACGCACCGAGGCATAATGGCGCTCGATCTCGCGCGCCGGCTGCTGCAGCACCACGCCGCCGTCACCGGCTGTAAGCTCACGCGGCACCGTCATGCAGTGCTGCCAGCCGCACGCCACGGTGGGTGCGTTGCCATAGGTCGGCTCATCGGGCATGCCCATCCAGCCGATCAGAATGTGGCGACCATCTCCGGACGTAAACTCCTGCGGCGCATAAAAATCGAAGCCGCAATCCCACAGGCGGAACTCGCCCAGCTCATATGCACCGTCACCACCGGTAATGTCGCCCGTTACAGGCATGTAGCCAGCAGCGTATACGTTGCCGCGGTCCCAACGACCGCCCTCGAGCCCCTGGGGAGAGAAGGACAGCCACTTCGCCGGTACACCGCCATCCGTCTCAAGCTCCAGATACCCCGGGCACTCCCACATAAAGCCAAAGCGCTCGGGCGTAGACACGCGGCTCTCGAGCTCCCAACTCAGCATATCGGCCGAGCCATACACCAGGATCTCGCCCACATCGCGCCCGGCACCCTCGCCGTGCATGGCGCAAAATCGACTATCGACATGCGGCCCATCCACGCGACGACGCGCGCCCAGCACCATGTGATAACGCCCGTCCGCGTCATGCCACACCTTGGGATCGCGCACATGGCAGGTCAAATCCTCGGGATAATCCTCGGACGCCAGCACCACGCGCTTTTGGCTGAACTCCCGACCGGCAAGGCCATCAACGCTCTCGACATAAACAGTATCGGCGCGGCGGCCGGTATTGACGTAGTCGTATGTGCCGTCCGCATCGGAAAGCTTAACGTTGCCCGTATAGAGCACGCGAATGCGACCGTCCTCGGCAAGCGCGGAGCCCGAATACACACCGTGGCAATCGAACGGCTCGTCGGGCAGCAGCGGAGCGCCAACATAGTCCCACGTCATAAGATCGCGGCTCGTCGCATGGCCCCAGGCCTTAACGCCACCCCCGACATCGAACGGCGCATATTGAAAATAGGCATGGAACACGCCGCCCGCCTGACAAAGACCATTGGGATCGTTGAGCCAGCCCGCCGGCGGCATAATATGGAAGCGCTGGCCATACGCGCCATGACCGCACTCAGAGGCGGCAGCGTCAACAGCGGCAACCAGCTTTGCAAGGTCGCGACCAAGTGCATTAGACATATCAAAGTCCTAACGGATCGAAAGTAACAAAGCACCAGAGATCGGCACCAGATGCGGGGAACACCCGCGAGCATACAGCCCGCGGGCATTCCCTTAATCAAAAGCTCTTAGGCCTGCTCGGAAGCCTTGGGCTCGTCCTTGTACAGGACAAACGAGACGGCAAAGG
>CABSAN010000070.1 GCA_902475785.1 uncultured Collinsella sp. | reverse complement strand
CTCCTTGCGTTTAAGGTGCGTTTGCAGCACAGGGCTACCAAGGATACCACCCGTCCCAAAAGACTGTTTTGGGGCCGCGCCACGAAAATGACCTATCTACTACGTTTAACCCATATGGGTCGACCATCCCCCGGTTTTCCGAGAATACGCAAGCCGTCTACCTGCAGTTTTTATTTCGCGAAATTTGGCATGGTTGAGGGCGATCGGTTAAACGTAGTAGATAGGCGCGTTTCGTGGCGAACGAATCAAGCCGAGGTGCAAAATAGCCCCCGTCCTAGAAAAATCATCTGGTAGAGTTGACCCCGCATGATTTACAAGACGCTATGCGCCACCTACTCTTTTGCCATTTGAGGGAGTGAACTTGTGAATACTTCTGTCGCCAAGAAGGCCAGCCAGGCGGTGCGCCTGCTCATGATGGTGCTCACGGCAGTTCTCATCTTCTTCTTCATCAATGTTATGCTGCTCGTCTCCGATATCCAGGGCACGGCGCGCGTGGTCAACTACGCCGGTCTGGTGCGCGGTACCACGCAGCGAATCGTTAAGCTCGAGGACGCGGGCCAGCCTCAAGATGACCTGCTCAAAGCCGTGGATTCATACATCAACGGTTTGCGTTACGGAAGTGACGACCTCAACCTCGTCCGTCTCGACGACGGCGAGTATCAGGCAAAGATGACCGAGCTTGCAAATTATTATGATGAGCTTCATACCGAGATCATTCGCGTGCGCGAAGTCGGCTACGAGAACACTGACATCATCGCCATGAGCGAGGAGTTCTTTGGCATTTGCGACGATGCTACGCGACTCGCAGAGGACTACTCTCAGGAGAAGGCGTCGGCGCTCAACTATCTCGAGGGCTTGGTAATCATCGACATCATGGGCTTGGTGGCGACCTTTGCGGTTGAACTTGTTCGCGCGGTGCGAACTGCCGCGCTCAATCGCGAACTGCAGAGCAAAGTCTATCTCGACGAAGCCACGGGACTGCCCAACAAGAACAAGTGCGAGGAGATCTTGGGGCAGGAGCAGCCTGTCTCCGCGGAGGCGCCCGTTGCGGTGTGCGTTTTCGACCTTAACAATCTGCATACGGTCAATAACAGCTTTGGTCACGAGAAGGGCGACGAATACATCCGCTCTTTTGCCCGGCAGCTGGGGCGTGTGGCGTCCGAGACCTGCTTTGTGGGTCGCGACGGCGGCGATGAGTTTATCGCGGTGCTGCGGGATGCCGACCGAGCCGCTGTGGAATCCTGTCTCGCTCGGATTCGCACGAACGTGAACGAGTATTCCGAAGTCCACCCCGACATGCCCATCAGCTACGCGGTGGGCTATGCGCTTTCCATTGATTTTGACGAGCCGCCTACCATGCGCGAACTCTTTTCCCAGGCCGACAAGAACATGTACGTCGATAAGAACCGCGTAAAGGCAGCCGAAACAGCCGACCCGCAACGCGAGGAACGGTAAGCTTGTAACAAAGGACATAGAAAAGCCCCCGCAGCTCGTGTGTGCTGCGGAGGCTTTATTTGTTGCGGTGCATTGTGTTTGGGTCGTTGAGATGAGTCGATTTGCCCCGAAAGAGGAGGGCATTGACCTTAGGGTCATGCCCGGCGAATGAGCGGCAAATCGGCCGTCTCGGCGGGCCGAACTACTCCAGCTCAAACGCTCCGGTGTAGAGCTGGTAGTAATACCCGCGCTTGGCTATCAGCTCGTCGTGGTTACCGCGCTCGATAATGCGGCCGTGGTCCAGGCAGATGATCGCGTCGGAGTTGCGCACGGTGGAGAGACGGTGCGCGATGACAAACGTCGTGCGGCCCTCCATGAGCTTATCCATGCCTGCCTGCACGATGGCCTCGGTGCGGGTGTCGATGGAGCTCGTGGCCTCGTCCAGAATCATTGCCGGCGGATCGGCGACGGCAGCACGTGCGATCGAAATCAGCTGGCGCTGGCCCTGCGACAGCTGTGCGCCGTTGCCGGTGAGCATCGTGTCGTAGCCGTCGGGCAGGCGGGTGATAAAGTCGTCCGCGCCGGCGAGCTTTGCCGCCGCGATGCACTCCTCGTCGGTGGCGTCTAGGTTGCCGTAGCGGATGTTGTCCATCACGGTGCCGGTGAACAGGTTCACGTCCTGCAGTACCACGCCCAGCGAGCGGCGCAGATCGGCCTTGCGGATCTTGTTGACGTTGATGCCGTCGTAGCGAATCTTGCCGTCGGCGATGTCATAGAAGCGGTTGATGAGGTTGGTGATGGTCGTCTTGCCCGCACCGGTGGCGCCGACAAACGCGACCTTCTGGCCCGGCTTGGCAAACACGGACACGCCGTGCAGCACCTCGTGGTCGGGCGTGTAGCCAAAGTCGACGTTGTCCATGACCAGGTCGCCGCGCAGCGGTACGTACTCGATCTCGCCGGTTGCGCGGTGCGGGTGTTTCCATGCCCACATGCCGGTGTGGTGGTCGGCCTCCTCGAACTCCCAAGTCTCGGGGTTCACCTGCGCGTTGACGAGCGTCACGTAGCCTTCGTCGGCCTCGGGCTCCTCGTCGATGAGCTCAAAGATGCGGTCGGCGCCGGCGAGGCCCATGACCACGGCGTTGATCTGCTGCGAGATCTGACCGATCTGTCCGCAGAACTGCTTGGTCATGTTGAGGAACGGCACCACGACGGCGATGGACAGCGTCATGCCCGAGATGCTCAGGTTGGGCACGCCCAGCGCCAGGAAAATGCCGCCGGCAAGGGCCACCAACACGTAGAGCAGGTTGCCCAGGTTCATAAGGATAGGCATGAGGATGTTGGCGTACATGTTGGCCTTCTGCGAGACCTCGAAGAGCTTTTCGTTGCGCTCGTCAAAATCGGCCTCGGCGGCAGACTCGTGGCAGAATGCCTTGACGACCTTCTGGCCGTTCATGACTTCCTCGATATGGCCCTCGACCACGCCGAGCTCGGACTGCTGCGCAATGAAGAAGCGCGCGGAGTTGGAGCCGAGCAGCTTGGTCATAAAGGTCATAAAGGCGACGCCTGCCACAATGACCAGGCACATCCAAACGCTGTAGTACAGCATGATAAAGAACACCGTGACGATGACGATGGTCGTCATGAGCAGGTTGGGCAGCGACTGGCTGATCATCTGGCGCAGCGTGTCGATGTCGTTGGTGTAGTGGCTCATGATGTCGCCGCGCTGGTGCGTGTCGAAGTAGCGGATCGGCAGGTCCTGCATGCGGTTGAACATCTTCTCGCGCAGCTTCTCCAGCGAGCCCTGCGTGACGATGGCCATGGCGCGGTTCCAGAAGAGCGAGGACAGGATGCCGACGCCGTAGATGCAGGCGAGGGTGGTCACAAGCTGTGCGATCTTGGGCTGTGCGGCTTCCCAATCGCCCGACTGCCACGATTCGCTAATAATCTGCAGGGCGCTCTGAAGGAAGGTCGCGCCGATGGAGTTGATGATGGCGCAGAGCACCACGCCGGCGACGACGAGGGGCAAAAGCACGGGGTAGAAGCCAAAAAGCGTCTTGATGAGGCGCGACATGGTGCCGCCCTTGCGGTTGAGTGCGCGCTCGGCGGTCGTTGCCTTACTCATGTGCCTCGCCTCCTTCCTGGATCTGAGCTTGCGTTACGGATGCCTCGGCTTCGGCCTCGACGGCCCCTTCGCCTTCGGCAGACATCTTGTTTTGCGAGGTGAAGGTCTCGCGGTAGATCTCGCTCGTCTTGAGCAGCTCGTCATGGTTGCCGATCTGCGCGATACGGCCGCCCTCCATGACGATGATGCGGTCTGCGTCCTGCACGGAGCTAATGCGCTGGGCGATGATGAGCTTGGTCGTGTTGGGCAGATAGCTTGCCAGCCCTGCGCGGATCTTGGCGTCGGTCTTGGTGTCGACGGCGCTGGTGGAGTCGTCCAGGATCAAGATCTTGGGGCGACGCAGCAGGGCACGCGCAATGCACAGGCGCTGCTTCTGGCCGCCTGAAACATTGGAGCCGCCCTGCTCGATCCAGGTGTCGTAGCCCTTGGGGAAGCCGTCGACAAATTCATCGGCGCAGGCCAGATGTGCCGCCTCGCGGACCTCCTCGTCGGTGGCGTTCGGGTCGCCCCAGCGCAGGTTCTCGGCGATGGTGCCGCTAAACAGCACGTTTTTCTGCAACACCATGGCCACTTGGTGGCGCAGGGCGTCCAAGTCGTAGTCGCGCACGTCCATGCCGCCCACGCGCACGGTGCCCTCGGTGGCGTCGTACAGGCGGGCGATGAGGTTTACGAGCGTGGACTTGGCCGAGCCGGTACCGCCGATGATGCCGATGGTCTCGCCGCTCTTAATGTGCAGGTCGATATCGTCGAGCGCCTGGCGCTTCGCATGCGCGGAATACTTAAAGCTCACGTGGTCAAAGTCGATGGAACCGTCGGCAACCTCGAGCACGGGCTCGGCGGGATCGGCGATCGTGGGCTCGGCGGCCAGCACCTCGGTAATGCGGTGCGCCGATTCGTCGGCCATGGTCACCATGACAAAGATCATCGACAGCTGCATCAGACTCATAAGGATCTGGAAGCCATAGGTAAAGATCGAAGAGAGCTGGCCCACGTCGAACAGCGTGCCCTGGCTCGTGATAATGAGCTTGGAGCCCAGGTAGATGATGACGACAAACGCGCCGTTGACGCAGATGTTCATCATGGGGTTGTTAAAGGCGAGCAGCTTCTCGGCGCGGGTGAAGTCCATCTGGACGTCGCGCGCGGCGGTCGCGAACTTTTCCTTCTCAAAGTCTTCGCGCACGTAGCTCTTGACTACGCGCATGCCGGTGACGTTTTCCTCGACGGACTCGTTAAGGGCGTCGTACTTGTGGAACACGCGCGAGAAGATGGGGCGCACCTTGAAGATGATAAAGAACAGTCCAAAGCCCAGCAGCGGAATGATGACCAGGTAGACCATGGCAACGCTGCCACCCATGATAAACGCCATGGTAAAGGCGAAGATCAATACCAGCGGTGCGCGCACGGCGATACGGATGATCATCATAAAGGCCTGCTGAACGTTGTTGATGTCGGTGGTCAGGCGCGTGACGAGCGAGGAGCTCGAGAACTCATCGATGTTGGCAAAGCTGAACGTCTGGATCTTGTAGAACAGGTCGTGACGCAGGTTCTTGGCGAAGCCGCAACTCGCATGGCTGCAGGTGACGCCGGCAGCGGCGCCAAAAGCAAGCGACGTCAGCGCGATGAGCACCAAAAAGCCTGCGGTGGGAAGCATCTCGGCCACGGTGGCGCCGTCTTTGATGGCGTCGATCAGGTTGGCGGTGATAAATGGAATCAGCATCTCGCAGAGCACCTCGCCAAGCACGAGCAATGGCGTGGCAACGGTGACTTTCATATAGTCGCGGATGCTGCCCATGAGGGTTTTAATCATCCAGTTCCTCCCAGGTTACACGGATTTTCTCGAGCATTTCGGCGAGCTGCTCGCGCTCGTCGTGGGTGAGAGCGCTAAAGGCCCGTTCTCTAAAGCGGATGCGGGCCGCCTGGTCGATGCGGGCGTTTTCCCGGCCGGTTTCAGTCAGGCGAATGGTGAGTTGCCGGCGATCCTTGGGGTTACGGCTGCGCTCGATGAGGCCGTTGAGCTCGAGCTTGGACAGGATCTCGGAAAGCGACCCCGGCTTGAGGTCGAAGTGCATGCCGAGTTCCTGCTGCGACATCTCGCCGCCGGGTTGCTTGGCCAGCAGGCAGATGATGGGCGCCTTGCCGGACACGCCTCCGCCATGAAAATGCATGTAATGGCCGCAAAAGCCCAGGCCGCTCAGGATGCGCTTGGCGAGTTTGTCTTCAGCGCTGACCGCTTCGGGTATGTCTACCGGTTGCGACGGGTCACCGCCGGGCTCATGCGGAAGGACGAGTGCTTCAACACACATATCTAAGCTTCGCTCCTTTCCTTAGTTAGGTAGAGAAATTGTTTTGTGCCTAACTAATTTAGGAGCGCATAGATTGATTGTCAAGGTACCAAACTTATTATGTTCGAGCGGCACTCAGGGACGTTCCTCATGTGCCGGCACTCGGGGACACTCCTTGCGCTGATAGTCGTTGGGATAGTCGTTGGGGACGTTCTTGTTTGACTAGTCATTTAAGAACGTCCCCAACGACTAACTTAAAAACTATGCCGGATTACGGGGCTGAATGACGGATTGCCGACCATGCCGAAATTGGTAAAAAGAAAACCGCAGGTAGAAGGCTCGCTATGATTTGAAAATAAGGGGTGTGGTTGGCTCATTCAGGTTCAGCCCCGTAATCCGGCATAGTTTTGAAATGGCACTGAATAAGTGGCGGCAAATGAGCCGCAATGAAGCAAGCTAGCCCCTCGTTTCCGAAACCTTTCCGCAACAATTTGCCCTTCGTGCCGTTCGACTCCGCTCGCAACGTCCCCTGCGCTACACTTAGTCGCACTGTGGCGCTGCTGCGCCGCGCCCGAACCAAGGGAGACCCTCATGAAGAACACTCAGCTGCTGCTGATCAACGATATGTGCGGCTACGGCAAGGTCGCGCTTTCCGCCATGCTGCCGGTGCTGTCGCACATGGGCTACCGTATCCATAACCTGCCGACGGCGCTCGTTTCCGACACGCTCAACTACCCCAAGTTCTACATCCACGACACCACGGAGTACGTGCGCCAAAGCCTCGCTATCTGGGAAGAGCTCGGCTTTGAATTCGACGCCATCTCGACCGGCTTTATCGTGACCGAGGAAGAGACGCGCATCATCTCGGACTTTTGCCACCGCCGTGCGCAAAAGGGCACCAAAGTGTTCGTCGACCCCATCATGGGCGACAACGGCAAGCTCTATGCGGGCGTGCCCGAGTCCACGATTGGCCTTATGCGGCATCTGCTAGAGTGCGCAGACTACGCAGTTCCCAACTACACCGAGGCCTGTCTGCTCACCGATACGCCTATGGCCGAGCAAATCACGCCCGGCGAGGCTCGCGTCCTTGTGGACGCCGTGCGTGAGCTGGGTGCCAAGTCTGTGGTCATTACGAGCGCCGTAGTCAATGGCACGAACGCGGTTATCGGTTACGACCATGTGGCGGGGGAGTACTTTACGATTCCCTTTGAGCTCATTCCGGTCTATTTCCCGGGCACGGGCGACACGTTCTCGGCGGTGCTCGTCGGCCGCGTGATGGCAGGTTGGAGTCTGCAGCGCGCGACGTCCGATGCCATGCGTGTGGTGGCTGAGCTTATCGAGCGCAATGCCGACCAGGAGGACAAGTCCGCCGGCCTGCCCATCGAGGCCTGCCTGGATGTGATTGACCATGAGTAATGCTGGCGAGGGCGGCATCAAGCCTGCGGGCGAGAACAAGCCGCTCGGCGCGCCGCGTGGCAAGCGTCCGCGCATCCGCGTGAGCTGCGTGGACCAGCTGGGTGCGTGCCGCTGCCACCATGGTCACAAGCCGGGCGACGTCTTTGACTTCGACCGAGACCGCGGCAAGATGTGCGCCATGGCCTGCCACGTGGGCTTTCCCTATATCGATATCCTGCGCTACGGCGGAACCGTGCCTGGCAACGAGCCCGGCACGGCAAAGTTCTGCTGCCCCGAGGTTGATACGCTGAACGTCTGGCTTGCTGAGATCGTCGACGAGTAGTTGAGCGCAATGTGACAAAGGGACAGCCCCTTTGTCACATTCGCCGGTGGTGCCCCTTCTTTTTTGCTTATAATCTCAAATCTCTGCGTTTCATCCGATTTTAGGTTCTAAAAATTCTGCATTTCATCGATAATCAAGCGTATAAAACTTTGCATTTCATTCGATGACGCTGAGGGGAGAGCCTATGCTGCGCAGGAAAATAGCGGCAGAGCTGGAGCGTTGGCTGAAGTCTGCCGAGCAAAAGGCCTTATTCATTACGGGTTCTCGCCAGATCGGCAAAAGCTATTCGATTCGCGCATTTGGCAAAGCCAGCCATGCAACCTACATCGAGCTCAACCTCATGGAAAATCGCCAGGCAAAAGATGCTCTTCTCGAGGCGCGAGATGCCGATGATTTCATCAGCAGGGTGACGCTTCTTTCGGGAAAGCCGATAGCGCCAGGCAAAACGCTCGTGTTTATCGATGAGGTCCAGGAGGCCCCCGACATCATGACGATGGCAAAGTTCCTTGTTGAGGACGGGAGGTGCCGCTGGGCGTTTTCGGGGTCAATGCTCGGGACCCAGTTCAAGGGCGTTAGGTCCTATCCCGTGGGATATGTTCACGAGCTTAGGATGTTCCCGCTCGATTTTGAGGAGTTTTGCTGGGCGATCGGGGTGAGCGAGGGAGCTCGCCAAACGATACGCGACGCGTGTATCAGCGAGAAGCCCATTCCCGATTACATTCATGACGCGATGATGGCAAACTTCAGGACCTATACCGTTGTCGGCGGAATGCCAGAGGTCGTGCAGCGTTTCCTTGACACGCGGGGCGACCTTGTCTCTGTTCGTCAGCTGCAGTCAGAGCTCAACGAACAGTACCGGCGGGATATCTCCAAGTATGCAAGCGGCCGAGCCCTTCAGGTGCAGAGCATCTACGATCAGCTCCCTATTATGCTCGAGGGCGAAAACAAGCGCTTCGTGCTCAATTCCATTGACCCCAAGGCTCACTACGAGAAGTATCAGCGAGATTTTGTATGGCTTGTCGATGCCGGCGTTGCTCTCAAAGCCGATATCGTAACCGAGCCAAAATCGCCCCTGCTCAAGACGGCACGGCCATCGCAGTTCAAGCTATATCAATCGGATACGGGCATGTTGATGGCGCGCTACCCCGTTGGAGTCGCCCAAGCGGCGTATCTTGATAGCAAGGAGCCCAATCTGGGCGGCATTTACGAAAACGTGGTGGCCCAGCAGCTGGCTGCCCAAAATCGCCAGCTTTACTACTATCAGACAAAAAAGCGCGGTGAAGTGGACTTTGTGGTCGATGGACCGGATGGGACGGCTGTTCCGATCGAGGTTAAATCGGGCTCCTATTACCACGCGCACGCTGCGCTCGGTCATGTGCTTGATACGGCTGAATATGGCGTAAGGCTCGGGATTGTTTTCTCGAGAGGCAACGTTGAGCGCAACGGAGCGGTTCTCTATTTGCCGCTATATGCGACCTGGACCCTTTCGGATGTTTTGGGCGACTCCTGCGTCGAGGGGATAAAGCTGGAGGTCAAGCCGGTCTAGGGCCAGTCCCGGATGTGACAAAGGGGCAGTCCCTTTGTCACATCCGGGAGCGTGGATTTTCTCCCACCGAGATAACGAGCGTGGATTTTCTTCCGTATAGAGCGCACTTGAACGCTCAAAGTGGGAGATTATCCACGCTCGTTTCGCGCCGAAGGCGTGGCCCGCGGCCTCGCTTGCCTACAGCTGCTCGAGCATGGACGTGCAGCCGGCGAGTACGTCGCGGTACGTGGCATCGAAATTGCCGGTGTACCAGGGGTCGGCCACGTCGCCGGGGCGCTCGGTCCAATCGAGCAAGCGCGTAATCTTGCCGTCGGGGTCGTCGCCAAAGATGCGACGCAGGCCACGCGCGTTCTCAGCATCCATATAGACAATGTGGTCCCAGTCGCCATACTCCGCGCGACGCACCTGACGTGCACGATGTGCGACGACGGGAATCCCGACCTCGCGTAGCTTGGCAACGGTACCGTGGTGTGGCGGGTTGCCGATCTCCTCGGTCGAGGTCGCCGCGGAATCGATGGCAAACTCCGCCTCGCGCCCAGCGCGGCGCACGAGCTCGGTAAACACCGACTCGGCCATCGTCGAGCGGCAGATGTTTCCATAGCAGATAAACAGTACACGTTGCATATGCGGTTTCCTTTCGATCGCCATCATCGAGCTCGAGTATCGCATCTACGCCTACGCCCTCGCCCGCTTGCGCTCCCAACGTGCCAGTTTAATCGTCACCAGCGTGAGCGCCCAGGCCACAAGCGAGAACGCGGCACCCACTGCGCCCACGTACGCAATGCCAACGCCGCTTACCACGGCACCGCCCACTGCGGTGCCAAACGAGATGCCGACGTTAAACGCCATGGGCTCAACCGAACTTGCGAG
>CABSAN010000069.1 GCA_902475785.1 uncultured Collinsella sp. | reverse complement strand
CAAAGCCGTTCTGGCGCATATTGCGCTCGGCCCAGTCCAGGTAGGTGTTGGAAAGGTCGACTGTCACGGTTTCCTCGACGCCGCCGTCGGCCGCATAGCAGGTGGCGGTGCCGGTGTAGGCGAACAGATTGAGGAAGCGGCGTGCCTGTTTGGCGTGCTCGCGCACCAGGTTGCGGGTGACGCGGTGATCCAAGAAGATGCCCACATCCAGGTAGTCATCAAAGTTGACGGCAAAGGTGAGTCCGCCCTCTTCGATGAGCGGCAGGCGACGGCGCGCGATGTTGGCGCGCTCGCCCGAGCCACCCTTGCCGGCGCCCTGCTTGCCGTACTGCGAGCCGCCGCGCGAACGCATGCGGGCCTTGGCGTGCACATGCTCGGCCGGAACATCAAGGATGCGCGGCGCGATGGCCAAGATGTCGAGCATGCGGGCCTGGGCCAGTGCGGGGTCGATGGTCTTAGGTGCGGCGTATTCGGCAATGACGAGCCAGCGGCCCGGTGTCTGCGGGCAGCCCTCGTACAGGTCGATGGCGGCGGAGTAGTCGGGCAGGTCGGCATCGTAGACGCGGTAGCAGCTCACGCCCTCGCGCTTTGCCCACTTGCGACGCAGGCGTGCGTTCTTGCGCAGGCGGTTAGCGAACTGCTCGGATTCGGGGATGAGCACGGGCAGCGGTTTGCCGTCGCCCAGGTCGAGCATGGCGGCAGGCTCGGGCATGGGGGTGTTGGAGGCTTCGTCCACTGCGTCCGTGGTCTGTTTCTCGGCGTTTGCGCTAGTCGCAGCTTCGAATGCCGCGGCGGCGTGGTCGAGCGAAGGCCAAACCTCAAGAGCCGCCTCCTCGTTATTGGGCATGACGGCGATGGAGCGCGCGGGCTCGGCATGGAGCGCGCGGGCCATAAGGCCATCGCTGGTGAGTGCGGCGACCGGTGCCGAAGCGAGCTCGGGCGCGCGGCGCAGCTCGCCGACCAACGTCATGGCGTCGTGCATGAGCGAAAGCGGGGTCTCGGTGGTGTCTGCGACCACGGCGGCACCGGCGACGGCGCCCGCATGGTCCAGCGCGGTGGCGGACTTGGCGGCGCAAAAATCGACAAAGCGCTTGTAGCCGGCGCACTTGACCATGCGCTCAGCGGTCTTGCGGGCGGCGGGGTCAACATCCACGGCCACGATGCGTGCCTGCCGCTCGCGTGCTGCCGCCTCGCGCTCGCGTGCCTCGGCAAGCAGCTGCTCCCACAGGGCGGCGTCGTGCAGCTGCCAGCCCTCAAAGCCCCAGCGCTCGCGGGCGGCCCCCGGGGCGCGGTCGGTTAGGATATTCACGGCTTCCAGCAGCAGGCCGCCGCCGGCGCACGAGGCGTCGATCAGCGTGGGCAGGGCCTCGTTCTCGTAATCGTCGGCCGTCAGCTCGTGCTCGCACAGTGCGGTCCAGCCGACCTGCGCCAGCACCAGGGCGGCGTAGTCGGGGCGCAGCACGTGCGAGCCCTCGCCGGCGCGGGTCGCTGCGGGCGGCAGGCGTTTGAACAACGGGTCGCCCGAAAGGTCCAGGCTGATGCTCGCGCGACGCTGACGCAGCGAAAGCAGTAGGTGAACATCGGGGTCGGCGGCATCGACGTCGGCACGACGTCCCGTGGTCTCGGCCAGGCGGTCGCACAGCGCGTCTTTGGCGCGCAGGGCCGAGAAGCGCGTGTTGCGCAGCTGCTCGGTCACGCCGCGGGCGGTGATGGCGATGGTGGCGCCGGGGCGGACGATGCTCTCCCAGGCGATGTCGTAAACGCTATCGTACAGTTCATCGGCATCCTGCGCCTCAAAGCGTCCGAGTACCACGAACACGCGGCTCGCCAGGCGCGACCATAGACAGGCGCGGTAGCCTTCTTCGAGCTCGCCCTCAAACGTGGCGCGGCCCTTCAGGCGGCGGACATGCGAAAGCCCGAGGCGTTTAAGCTCATCGGTGAGTGCGGACTCAAAGCCCTCGGGGCAGCTTGCGTAAAATTCCATGGGTGACCTCTCTGGTTGCGTCGCTCCATTATATGATGGATGCTTCGTTTGCCCTTATCCTCGAAAGGAACCCATATGATTGATGCGTGCCCCGATTCCGCCGTTCTCTTTTTTGACGTGGACGGCACGCTGACGTCGTTCGATCCCGACGATATGACCGATAAGGACTTTTCGGCGGTTCGCCCCTCGCAGACGGTGGTTGAGGCGTTCCGTGCACTGCGCGATGCAGGGCACAAGGCATTTATCTGCACGGGCCGCCCCCTGTGGCTTATCGCCGATAGCCTGCGTGCGCTCGACCCCGCGGGCATCGTTGCCATGGCGGGAGCCACGCTCGAGGTCGAGGGACGCGTGGTACACGAGGACTGCTTTGGCGAGGGCGTTATCGAGGAGCTTGCACGCCGTATGGCCGCGGCAGGGATTGAGGCCTTTTTCGAGACCAACGTGGCTACTTTTGCCCTGGAACCCGCGGGTGTTGAGCAGTCGTCTCTGATCGGCACTTCTGTGGCGCACAGCACCGAGGAGATGCGCGTCGACGGCAGTCTGTGCGTGGGCAAGGTAGGCCTCACTGCGCCCAGTTTGGCTCGCGTAGCCAACGATGACGGCTTTATCGATCGCGAGTTTGAGCTGTGCAATACCGGTGGTCAGAATCGTGAGCTGAGCCCCAAGGGCATTGACAAGGGCGTGGGCGTGGCGCGAGCGCTGGAATACCTGGGTCGCACCGGCAACGCGCGCACCTTTGGCTTCGGCGATTCGGGCAACGACCTGGGCATGCTCGCTGCGGTCGAGACGGCCGTGGCCATGGGCAACGCCATGCCCGAGGTCAAGGCGGTCGCCGACTACGTGACCGACGATGTCGCACACGACGGTACCGTCACCGCCATGCGCCACTTTGGGTTGATCTAATAAATGGCCGGGTCGCCCGCAGTGGGGCGACCCGGCCATTTGAGCTATTTTGCAATATAGAGCTTGGGATGACTGCGACTGCTCTCGATCGCCGCCGTCATGATGCCCTCGTCGTCTCCATCAACGATGATGCCATCGAGGTCATCGATTTGCGCGGACTGATAAAAACTGGTCTTGTTGAACTTTCCCTGGTCAACCATCATATAGCCCTGGTTTGAGTTGGTCAGGTACATATGCTTAATCATGGCCGAGAAGTCGTGCTCGACGGTAAAGCCGTGGTCGGGGTGGAATCCGTCGGCACTGACAAACGCCTTGTCGGCATGTAGTTTGCTCATGCAGTCGAGCGTTAGTGCGCCCGCGAGATAGAGGTGGCCCTTGCGCACGGAGCCGCCCAGCAGCACTACCGAAGCATTGGGGAGATTGAAGCTGGCGTAGTTCGCGATTGCAAGATCGCCGGTGATAATGGTGATCTCATGCTTGTCGATGAGGGCTTTAGCGAAGTAAAAGCCTGTGGTGCCGATATCAATTACCAGAACATCGCCATCATCAACAAGAGCTGCTGCGGTTGCGGCGATGGCCTCCTTGGCCTCGACTTGGACATTGATGCGCTCCTCGGGATACGAGATTGCGTTGGAGCGAGAAAGCGATACCGCTCCGCCGCGTACGCGACGCAGCTTGCCTTCGGATTCCAGTGAGACGAGGTCGTGTCGTGCGGTGACTTCCGAAACCGAAAAACGGCGAACGATGTCGGATACCGAGATATTTGGCTTTTCGGCCAGCCAATTCATGATAAATCGCTGACGCTCGGCCGGTGAAAGGTCTGAAGTAGATGCCATATGCCGCTCCTTTTGAACAAAAGGCAAAAGATGCGCCTTTCGTAATCGAAATATAACGTATCGATATGAAAAGAACAAGGCAAATTCGAATGAATCGAATGAACGGAATGGCATGTCCCAAATGCATGCGTAGTAGATAGTTTGCACGTAGACGGGCTATAAAGAGTCTCATTCTGAAGGCGCCGCCCAAAAGAAGCACGTTCACACCCGATATTCGACCGTTCACGGAAAGTTGACAATTGATCTTTCGATAGCTTTTGAAATGGTTTATAAAAGAAAACCGAAAGCTTTTGAAACAAAGAAGAAGGCTTTCGATAGCAATAGCGTTAAATGAGAAAGGACCGAACATGGCGATCAAGGTGTTTGCCGACGGCGCTAACCTCGAGGGCATGCTTGACATGCATGACAATGGCAACGTTCAGGGCTTCACGACCAATCCTTCCCTTATGAAGGCCGGCGGCGTGACCGACTACCGCGCTTTTGCCAAGACGGTTCTTGAGCACATTACCGATGTCTCGGTCTCTTTTGAGGTTTTCGCTGATGACGAGGCTGGTATGGAGGCCGAGGCTCGCGAGATTGCAACCTGGGCAGACAACGTCTATGTTAAGATTCCGGCGCTCAACACCAAGGGCGAGTCCACTGCCGCGCTGGTCAAGCGCCTTTCTGCCGACGGCATCAAGGTGAATGTCACCACTATCTTCACGCCCGAGCAGGTCGACGAGTTCGTCGATGCCGTTTCTGCCGAGACCCCCTCTATTCTGTCCATCTTTGCCGGTCGCATTGCCGATACCGGCGTCGATCCGCTGCCCCTCATGGCGGAGTCCGTAAAGAAGGCTGCCGTTAAGCCTGCTGCCGAGGTTCTCTGGGCGTCTACGCGCGAGGTTCTCAATATCTTCCAGGCGGAGTCCGTTGGATGCCAGATCATTACGGTCCCCAATGCCATTCTTGCCAAGCGCAAGAATTTCGGGAAAGATTTGCTTGAGTACTCGCTTGATACGGTCAAGGGCTTTGCCCGCGACGTTCAGGCGCTTGGTTTTCATATCTTGCCCGAGGAGTAGGGGACGAGCATGCTGACCGATCTTCTTAAACCCGAGCTTGTTGCCTGCCACGTCGAGGCCTCCGACTGGGAGGAAGCGATCAGGGCATGCGGTAAGTTGCTCGTAGACGCTGGCAAATGCGACCAGAGCTATGTTGACGCCATGATTTCATCGGTTCACAAATTTGGCCCCTATATGGTCTTGGAAGAGGGCATCGCCATGCCCCACGCCCAGGCAGATGGCAATGTGAGTGAAGCGGGAATCTGTATCGTCACGCTTGACCCTGCCGTTGCGTTTGGACACGAGGATTTCGATCCGGTTCACGTGCTCGTGGGTATTTGCGCACCCGACCCCAAGGCTCATCTTGGCTGCTTGGCGGAGCTTTCGCAGATGTTCGAGGACGAAGACTGCGTTGCCAAGCTCAGCGCATGCGATACGCCCGAGCAGGTTTTGGAGACCATGCGTTCATTCTTTTAGGCCTTAATGGCACGGCGATGCGTCGCCGCTTTTGGATAGACGGAAAACCGTCACGTGTAGGAGAGGAAGGTTGCCATGCATATCATCACCGTATGCGGAAACGGCATCGGGTCTAGCCTGATGCTCGCTGGCAAAGTCGAGGAGCTTTGCGAGGAGGAGGGCATCAAGGCCGACGTTGAGTCTATGGACCTGAACGGTGCTTCTTCCGCAAATCCGGATCTGTTCATCACCGTTAAGGAACTCGCTCCCGAGCTCCACGGCAACGTTGTGATCGTTCGCAGCTATGTGAACAAGAAGAAGATCCGCGAAGACGCCCTCGAGGCAATCAAGGCGGCCGCCGCTAACGCCTAAAGCGGCACAAAAAAGGGCGGTTCCCTGTGGAAGAGGGAAACGCGCCCACGTTAGAGAGAAAGGAAGCGCAGATGCAAGCCATCCTTCCCATACTTGAGTTTATCCAATCGATTCTGACCAAGCCAGCATGGATCATGGGTCTATTTGCCTTTGTGGGCCTTGTCGCGCTTAAGCGTCCTGCCCACAAGGTGATGACGGGCACCCTGAAGCCCATTCTGGGTTACATCATGCTGTCTGCCGGCGCCGCTGTTGTTCAGGAGAACCTTGCTCCGCTGGGTACCTTCATCGAGACCGGTTTCCACATCACCGGCGTCGTGCCCAACAACGAGGTCGTCGTTTCGATGGCTCAGAGCGTCCTCGGCGTTCAGACCATGATGATCCTGATTCTCGGCTACGTCGTGAACATTATCATTGCCCGCTTTACCAAGTTTAAGTACATCTTCCTGACGGGCCATCACAGCATGTTTATGGCCTGCCTGCTGTCTGCCGTTCTGCAGGCATCTGGCTTCCAGGATGTCCAGCTTGTCATCGTGGGTGGCATGTTCCTGGGCCTCGTGAGCGCTATGCTTCCCGCCGTTGGTCAGCGTTTCACCGAGAAGGTTACCGATGGCGATGAAATCGCCATGGGCCACTTCGGTTCACTCGCCTATTACATCTCCGCTGCAGTCGGTACGCTTTTTGCTAAGGACGCCGAGGAGAACAGCACCGAGAAGATCGAGGTTCCCGAGAAGTTCTCCTTCCTGCGCGACACCACCATCTCCACGGCTCTTACCATGGCCTTCTTCTACTTGGTTACCGCTTTCGCCGCTTACATCGCAGATCCTGCGGTCGTTACCAAGACCGCTGGCGGCGACAATGTAATCGTCTATGCCCTGACCTGTGCCCTGTCCTTCGCCGTTGGTGTCACCATCGTCTACAACGGCGTTCGTATGATCCTCGCCGACCTGGTCCCGGCTTTCCAGGGCATCTCCAACAAGCTGATCCCCGGCGCCATCCCCGCCGTCGACTGCGCCGTCTTCTTCCCCTATGCTCCCACCGCCGTCATCCTCGGCTTTGTCGCTTCCTTCATCGGTGGCGTGGTCGGTATGTTCATCGTGGGCGCTACCCTGGGCATCTTCATCATCCCGGGCATGGTTCCCCACTTCTTCTGCGGTGCTACCGCAGGCATCTACGGCAATGCTACCGGCGGTCGCAAGGGCGCAGCTCTTGGCGCTTTCGTCAACGGCCTGCTCATCACCTTTGCCCCGGCCCTGCTCCTGCCCGTTCTTGACGTCTTTGGCTTCAAGAACACTACGTTCGGCGACTTCGATTTCTCCGTCATTGGTATTACGCTCGGCCGCGCTGCCGAGGCCTTCGGTACCACCGGTGTCTACGCGATTCTCGCTGTCCTTCTGGTCGTCGCCTTCGTCCCCAACTTCATCCACACCAAGGGTGCTGTGATCAATCACGTTGAGGAAGAGTAATCCAGGCGTACGTTAAGCCCTAATCGGGCGGAGCTCCGATAACCGGCTCCTACACGGAAGCGGTGACGTCTCAAATGAGGCGTCACCGCTTTTGGTTTGGAGTGGTTATGAAAACGTGTTGACAAAGCGTCGTCTCTGCGCCGCGCACGGAATCAACCGCGATGACCAGAAAAACGTTTTGCCGCTGGGGTGTCGATATAAAAATGGTAAAACTGCAAAACCGTTCGTCGAGAAGATAAAACCCGCAGCTCGCGCCTTGATAAACATAGGTAAAGTGTTTTGCAGTTTATCGGCCGTATGTAAACGAAAGGACCTCACATGGCAATCAAGGTGTTCGCTGACGGTGCAAACCTCGAGGGCATGCTCGACATGTACGAGAACGGCAACGTTCAGGGTTTCACGACCAACCCGTCCCTTATGAAGAAGGGCGGCGTGACGGATTACCGCGCGTTTGCCAAGGAGGTCCTGGCCCACATCACCGATGTGTCCATCTCGTTTGAGGTCTTTGCCGATGACGTCGAGACCATGGAGGTCGAGGCGCGCGAGATTGCTACCTGGGCAGATAACGTCTACGTCAAGATTCCGTGCGTGACTACCAAGGGCGAGTCCACCGCCGAGCTGGTGCGCAAGCTTTTGGCCGACGGCATCAAGGTCAACGTCACCACCATCTTTACGCCTACGCAGGTCGATGAGATGGTCGAGGCCGTTGACGCCGAGACGCCGTCTATCATCTCGCTCTTTGCCGGCCGCATCGCCGATACCGGCGTCGATCCCATTCCGTTTATGACGGAGTCGGTCAAGAAGGCCGCCGCAAAGCCCAACTGCGAGGTCCTGTGGGCGTCCACGCGCGAGCTCATCAACATTTACCAGGCCGAGGCCTGCGGTTGCCAGATCATCACGGTACCCAACAGCATCCTGACCAAGCGCAAGAACATCGGTCGCGACCTGTACGAGGTCTCGCTCGATACCGTGCGCGGTTTTGCCAAGGATATCGCCTCGCTCGGTTTCCATATCCTGCCGTAAGCAAGGGTACCCCCGCCTGCGCCGTGCAAAATTGAGAGTATTCAGCAAGGTAAAGGTCTTTATCAGTTAACCGAAGCATGGAACGGCCCCCGTTTTGGCTCTGACGACGCTAAAACGGGGGCTGTTTTTTGCTTTTTCGTCTCTGAGGGGCATCCGGAACGGTGGAATTTGCAGAATACTCGAGATTTTGCACATCGCTACAGGGGGTACCTTTGCTTTGGTGGTTTACTTGCCCTGTACCATGGTGAGCGAGATCTTCTTGCGGTCGCGATCGACCTTCTCGACCCACACCTTGACCGTGTCACCGACGCGCACCACGTCGCTGGGGTGCTTGACAAAGCGGTTGGCCAGCTTGGAGATATGCACGAGGCCGTCCTGGTGCACTCCCACGTCGACGAAGGCGCCAAAGTCCACAACGTTGCGCACCGTGCCCTTGAGTTCCATGCCGGGCTCCAGGTCGTCGATGGAAAGCGCCGAGCGGCTAAAGACCACCTCGGGCGCGTCGTCGCGCGGGTCGCGGCCGGGCTTCTTGAGCTCGTTGACAATGTCGATGAGCGTCAGGGTGCCGCAGTCTAGGTCGCTTGCCAGCGCCGAGATGCTGCCCAGGCGGCGCTCGATGTCGGGCACGCCGCCGCGGCTGAGCTCGCTTGCTTTAACGCCGGCGCGTTCCAAGACGGACGTTGCCACCTCGTAGCTTTCGGGGTGGACGCTCGTTGCGTCGAGCGGGTTCTTACCGCCGCTGATGCGCAGGAAACCCGCGGCGTTGAGGTATGCCTTGGGTCCCAGCTTGGGGACCTTCTTGAGCTGGCGGCGATCGGTAAAGGCGCCGTTTTCCTCGCGGTAGGCCACGATGTTCTTGGCCACGCTCGGCGTAATGCCCGATACATATCCCAGCAGGCTCGCACTCGCAGTGTTGACGTCGACGCCCACACGGTTGACGACGTCCTCCACCACGTGGCCCAGGGTGCGCGAGAGCTCGGCCTGGTCAAGGTCGTGCTGGTACTGGCCGACGCCGATGGACTGGGGCGGAATCTTGACGAGCTCTGCCAGCGGGTCCTGCAGGCGACGACCCAGGCTCATGGCGCCGCGCACGGTGACGTCCAGGTCGGGATATTCCTGGCTTGCGAGCTCGGAGGCGGAGTACACCGACGCGCCGGCCTCGTTGACGATGGTGTATCGCAGTCCGGGTGCCTGCTCGGCAATGAACTCCGAGACGACTTCTTCGGTCTCGCGGCTGGCGGTGCCGTTGCCGATGACGATGGTGTTGACGCTGTCCTTCTTGACGAGGCGGGCGAGCTCGCGCTTGGTGCCGGCGACGTCGTGGCGTGGCTTGGTGGGGTAGACCACGCCGTGGTCGAGCAGCTTGCCGGTTTCGTCCATGACGGCGACCTTGCAGCCCGTGCGGTAGCCCGGGTCGAGCGCGAGCACGCGGGCGCCGCGCACGGGGCGTGCCGAGAGCAAGCCTTCGAGATTCTTGGCAAAGACGTTGATGGCTTCGGTCTGGGCACGAACGGTGAGCTTGGCGCGGGCCTCGCGCTCCAGCGAAGGGGCCATGAGGCGCTTGTAACCGTCGGCGATGGCGGCGTCAAAGACGGGCGCGAACACGCCTTGGCGGCGGGGCCAACGGCTGCCGAGGCGCGCCGTCGCGACAGCACCGTCGACGTTCACGTGCACGCGGAGTTTGCCCTCGCGCTCACCGCGGTCGATAGCCAGCACGCGGTGGTTGGGTATACGGCGCAGCGGCTCGTCAAAGTTGTAGTAGGGCTCGTAGGGAGTCTTTTCGGCGGGGTCGGTGGCCTCGACGACGATGTCGGCGGTGTTTTGCGTAAAGGCGCGCAGGTCGGCGACGTTCTCGGGATCTTCGGCTACCGTCTCGGCCACGATGTCGGCGGCGCCGGCGAGCGCCTTCTCGGGCGTGTCGAAGCCGGCCTCCTCGTTGACGTATGCCGCGGCGGCGTCGAGCGCGCTGCCCTTGGCCGAGGCCTGCATGATGATCATGTTGGCGAGCGGCTCCAGACCTGCCTCGCGGGCCTTCTGCGCGCGGGTCATGCGCTTTTTGCGGTAGGGCTTGT
>CABSAN010000068.1 GCA_902475785.1 uncultured Collinsella sp. | reverse complement strand
GCATAACGGTGGTAGAGCCGGCAGTGGGATTCTTCATGCCGACGGGTACCGAAATGCCGCTCGACACCAGGCGATGCTCCTGGTTCTCGACCGAGCGCGCGCCCACGGCGACGTAGCTCAGCAGGTCGACGAGGTACTGGTAGTTGGACGGGTAGAGCATCTCATCGGCGGTAAAGAAGCCGGTCTCCTCGATGACGCGCAGGTGCATATGGCGGATGGCCTTGACGCCCTCGAGCAGGTCGTCGGGAGCCTCGGGGTTGGGGTTGTGCAGCAGGCCCTTGTAGCCGGTGCCCTTGGTGCGCGGCTTGTTGGTGTAGACGCGCGGAATGATGATGAGCTTGTCCTTGACCTCCTCGGCGGTCTTGGCCAGTCGGTTCATGTACTCAAGCACCGAATCCTCGCGGTCGGCAGAGCACGGGCCGATGATGAGCACCTTGCGTGCGTCCTCGCCGGTAAAGACTTTGGCGACCTCGGCGTCAAATGCCTGCTTTTTGGCGGTAAGCTCGGCAGAAAGCGGCATTTCCTCGCGGATCTCCATGGGGATCGGCAACTTGCGTTTGAATTCCATGGCCATAGGGGCCTCCTCAATCTATAGAAAGAGCAATAAGCGTATTGTCGAGTGTTCGGCATTATCCGCTGTCGCACGCTAAAGTGCAAGCCCTTGCCACCCCGAAACCTGCCAAAAGGGACAGGTTTATTTTGGCAGGTTTTATCTGGGTAAACGTCGGTGGATGTCGGGAGGGAGTGGCACCGCGCGCGACCCTAAGGCTGTTGTCGGTTCCCCAGGAAACACCCTGTGGGCAAAAAATGCCAAATATGAGTACGGTTGCTAACCTAGTAACATATCAGTCTAGCAAGATAATAGACAAAGTGAAAAATATGTTCATTAACGTTGGCACACAGAAGCCCGCTAACGGGCGTTTTGATTAATTTGAAGGCGTATAGAGGCCGCAAGGAGGTCGTTTGAGGCGGTTTTGGCTGTTACCAAAAAGGTAACAGTACTCATATTTGCCATTTTTTGCCCACAGGGCTTCGAAGGGGCTGTCAATCAGGTCCCAGGGGAGGCGGCTCAAGGGCCGTAGAACAAAAACGGGGGCACAGGTTGTCCTGCGCCCCCGTTCTCGGGCGTTATTCGTTCCCTGCGGCAGAATTTACGCCGCCTCGTCGAACTGCGAGTTGTACAGGTCGGCGTAGAAGCCGCCTTGGGCGAGCAGCTCGTCGTGCGTGCCCTTCTCGACGATGTCACCGTCGCGAATTACCAAGATCACGTCGGCGTTGCGGATCGTGGACAGACGGTGCGCGATGACAAAGCTGGTACGGCCCTGCATCAGCGCATCCATGGCACGCTGGATGAGCTCCTCGGTGCGGGTATCCACGTTGGAGGTCGCCTCGTCCAGAATCAGCGCCGGGCGGTCGGCCAAAATGGCACGGGCGATGGTCACGAGCTGGCGCTGACCCTGCGACAGGTTGGTGCCCTCCTCGTTGATCATAAAGTCGTAGCCGCCGGCGAGCGTATGGATAAAGTGATCGCAGCGTGCGGCGCGTGCAGCGGCCTCGACCTCGTCATCGCTTGCATCGGGGCGTCCGTAGCGGATGTTCTCGCGGATCGTGCCGTTAAACAGCCAGGTATCCTGCAGCACCATGGCAAACTCGCCGCGAAGTGCCGCGCGGTCCCAATCGCGCACGTCGACGCCCTCGACGCGCAGCGAGCCGCCGTCCACATCGTAAAAGCGCTGCAGCAGCTTGATGAGCGTGGTCTTGCCAGCGCCGGTGGGACCGACGATGGCGATGGTCTGGCCGGGCTGCGCCTCGCAGCTAAAGTCGTGGATGATGGTCTTGTCGGGCGTGTAGCCAAACTTCACATGGTCAAATTCCACGTGGCCGGGGCGCTTCTCGGGAATCCGCGCGTTGGCCTTCTGCTCCTCCTCGGGCGCGGCCAAAAACTCAAACACACGCTCCGTGGCAGCTGCCATCGACTGCATCGTGTTGCTCACGTTGCCCAGCTGCTGCACGGGTTGCGTAAAGTTGCGAACGTACTGGATAAAGCTCTGGATGTCGCCGGGCGTGGCATTGCCGGTCAGCGCGAGTTGCGCGCCCACCACGACGACGCCCACGTAGCCCATGTTGCCCACCAAACTCATGAGCGGCATCATCAGGCCCGACAGGAACTGCGAGCGCCAGCCACTAATAAAGAGGCGGTCGTTTTGACGGTCGAACTCCTCGATTGAGGCCTCGGCGCGGTCGAACACCTGGATGACGTTCTGGCCGGCAAAGTCCTCCTCGATGATGCCGTTGACGGCGCCCAAAACCTGCTGCTGCTCGCGGAAGTACGGCTGCGAGAAGTGAATCATCACGGTCAGGATAATCGCAGCGGCCGGCAGCGTGAGCACGGTGACGCCGGTGAGCGGCAGGCTGATCGACAGCATCATGACGAGCACGCCGATAATCTGCGTCACCGACGTGATGAGCTGGGTCACGCTCTGGTTGAGCGACTGGCCGAGCGTATCGACGTCGTTGGTGATGCGACTGAGCACGTCGCCCTTGCTGTGTCCGTTAAAGTAGCTCATCGGCACGACGGCAATCTTGGCGGCGATCTCCTTGCGCATTCGGTAGCAGATCTTTTGCGTGACGCCGGTCATGAGCCAGCCCTGGATTAGACTGCAGATAGAGCTCGCCAGATACAGGCAGAGCAAAAAGCCGAGCGTCTTGGCAATCCAGGCAAAGTCGACATCGCCGGTGCCGTTGACCTTGGCAACCAAGCCCTCGAACAGTTTGGTGGTAACCTGGCCGAGCACCTTGGGCCCCACAATGTTAAAGATGACCGAGCACACGGCAAAGGCGACGGCGGTAAACACGGCAATCTTGTGCTGGCCGATATAGCCGAGCAGCTGCCTCATGGTGCCCTTAAAGTCCTTGGCCTTTTCGCCGCGACGCATGCCGCCCATGCGGCCCATGGGACCACGCTGGCGGGTGGGCTTGGGAATCTGAGTCTTGGTCTCGTCTGCCATTAGCGCTCGCCTCCTTCCGTGACGGCTGCAATTTCTTCTTGGGTAAGCCCCAGCTCCTCGGCGGAAAGCTGCGACTGTGCGATCTCCAGGTATGCCGGGCAGCTGTGCAGCAGCTCCTCGTGCGTACCGGTGCCCACCACGTGGCCGTCGTCGAGCACGATGATCTGGTCGGCGTGCATGATGGTCGCGATGCGCTGGGCCACGACCACGAGCGCGGCGTCGGTGACGTTTTTGGCGAGCTCCTCGCGCAGGCGCGCGTCGGTCTTGTAGTCGAGCGCGCTAAACGAATCATCGAACACCACGACCTCGGGCTTCTTGGCTAGGGCGCGGGCGATGGCCAGACGCTGGCGCTGACCGCCCGAAACATTGGAGCCACCCTGGCTGATGGGGGAGTCGTAACCGCCCTCGCGCTCGGCGATAAAGTCCTCGGCCTGGGCGATGCGTGCCGCCCGGTGCATGTCCTCGTCGCTTACCATGTCGCCGGCAAACTTGAGGTTGCTCTCGACGGTGCCCGAGAACAGGCGACCCTGCTGCGGGATATAACCAATACGGCGACGCAGCTCGGAAAGGGTCATGTCGCGCACGTCGATACCGTCGAGCGAAATGCTGCCGCCCGTGACGTCGTACAGGCGCGGAATCAACTGCACGAGCGTGGACTTGCCCGAGCCTGTGGAGCCAATGATGCCGAGCATCTGACCGGCATGCGTGGTGAAGTTCACGCCGCTGATGACGTCGGCACGGGCATCGGGATACTGGAAGCTCACGTCGCGGAAGGTGAGCTCACCGCGCGGCGCGCTGGCAGCAGGCAGTTTGGGCGAGGCAGGGTCGTTGATGCTCGTGGGGCAGGTGATGACCTCTTCCACGCGCTCGGCTGCGACCTCGGCGCGGGGCAGGATGACCGAAACCATGGTGAGGATCATAAACGCCATGACGATTTGCATGGTGTAGGAGATGAACGCCATCATGTTGCCGACCTGCATCACGCCGTCGGACACGCCCTGCGCGCCAAACCAGACGATAAGCACGGTGATGCAGTTCATGACGAGCATCATGAGCGGCATCATAAAGCTCATGGCTCGGTTGGTGTAGAGCTGCGTGGTCATCAGATCGAGCGACGCCTTGTCAAAACGCTCGAGCTCATGCTCCTCGCGGTTGAACGAGCGGATGGGCATAAGGCCGTCGAGTAGCTCGCGGGCGGTAAGGTTCACGCGGTCCACAAAGCTCTGCATCTTTTTGAACTTGGGCATGGTGAGGCCCATGAGCACGCCGACAACGGCCGAGACCGCGATGATGGCCACGGCGATGGTCCACTCCAGGCCGGTGTGGTTGGCCAGGACACGCATGACAGCGACGATGCCCATGACGGGGGCCATCAGGCACATGCGGATAAACAGGGTTGCGGCCATCTGGATCTGCTGAATGTCGTTGGTGCAGCGGGTAATGAGCGAGGCCTGGCTAAACTTGCCCACCTCGGCCGGCGAGAAGTGCATAACCTTGTTGAAGGTCTCGCGGCGCAGGTCGCGGGCGATGGAGCAGGCGGTGCGCGACGCCACGGCACCGGTCAGGATGGTGGCGACGAGCGACACCAGGCACAGGCCAAACATCGTGGTCGCCATGCGGCTCAGGTAAGCGTTCTGCACGTCGGCGGGGTCGATGCCCTGCGCTTTGTACTCTTCTTGTACGTAGGTCACGGCGCGCTGGGTCACGATGG
This sequence comes from uncultured Collinsella sp., assembly GCA_902475785.1. GTDB lineage: Bacteria > Actinomycetota > Coriobacteriia > Coriobacteriales > Coriobacteriaceae > Collinsella. The sequence goes on along the minus strand of CABSAN010000068.1, from coordinate 5,470 downwards.
AGCCCGACATGGAGCCCATTTTGTCTGCCATATCGTTGGCGCCCTCGACGAGCTTGCCCTGGTCGATTAGGCCGCCTTCAACGCCCAGGCGCAGGCTCTTCATGGTGATCTTGCCGCCGTCGACATCAATCTGCTTTTGCATGTTCTGCGCGGCTGCGGCCTTCTGCTGCATCTCGGCGAGCTGCTCGGGCGTCATGGCAGCCATCTGCTCGGGGGTGGGCATGGCCTGGGCAGCGTTGTTGTCTTTCTCGCTGGACGAGCCCATCATGTCGCCCATGGAGTTGGCGTCAATGCCCTGGTCGAGTGAAAGGACGACAGTTTCGGGCAGGCTCATAATGCCGGCAATCTTGCCTCCATCGGCATGCTCTTCCTCGGTACCCTTGTACGTTCGAATGCCGTTTTTGTCAGCCTTGCTAAACACGGCCTCCACAGCCTTGGCGTCCTTGGCGCTCATAAAGAGTTCGAGGTCGTCGAGCGATTCGGCGCGAATGGTGTCGGGCACGGGCGAGGCTATGCCGCCTTGCTGCACGCCCACGTCGACGATGTCGCTCATATAGGTAGGCAGCGCCAGATCGGCGTTGCAGCTGATTACGATAAGTACGATAGCTGCGAACAGTGCCAGGATATGCTTTTTAAAGAGCTTGAGAATCCTCACTCGGCATCTCTCCTTTCTTGATTGCGGTCGATAATTTCGTTGGCACGCCTAAGAAGGCGCACCATCTCTTGGGTATCTGTTTCGCCGAGCTGCTCGAGGAAAGCCGCGGTGCGGGCCTCGAATTCCCGACGTTTGGTTTCGAGATCCTGGAATCCCTTGTCGGTCACTATGACGTGTACGCGACGACGGTCAGTCTTTGAGTGCTCGCGCTCGACCCAGCCCTTGGCTTCGAGGGCGCGTAAGATATTGGCGATGCGGGCGCTCGAGACCCAGGCGCGATCAGCGAGTTCGCTCGGCGTGAGCGAACCGCCGGCGAGTATGAGGGCGCGCATGACGGCCATCTCGCCGCCGAGGGCTTTGTCCGCAAAACGCGAAATGCGCTGATGCATGCTGCCGAACTCGGTAAGGAGCTGACGCCCAAGTTCACGGAAATCGGTATCTTCCACCGAAAACCCCTAACACTAGAAACTATTTTCGGTGAAAGATGATACCCTTGCACGCGTACCCTATGCGGTAGATTTTGGGACATGTCTAGAAAACTACCTTTAGGCGACCTCCGTACACCGTCGGTGCCGGCAAAGTTAGGGGCAGATCGTTAGGCATGCCCTAAAGCCTACTCAGAGGCACTTTACCCTGCTAAAGCTGGCATAACAGCTAGAGTGAACGTCGTACAAAGGCAAGGAAAAATACTAAAAAATCGGTGAACGGTAGTTGTTCGCGCTCGCATTTCCTGCGGGTTTGTAAAAAACGCCATTATGATATAAAAAAAGAAACATATAACAGCCCAGATGGAGAGGGTCGCTATGTTATCCTTCTCAAACGGGTGAAATCTTGGGTTTTGGGTTGCAGTTCCAAGGTGGACAAACGTTTTTCCCTGTACCAACGTGTGGTGAAGAACGGAAGAAGCCGGTAGTGCAAGCCGATAATTCAAGAATTCAATAAGCAGCGGTGTGAGAGAGCGCCGCATTACACGTAACTAGGAGCGTGGTTACACAATGCAGGAGGCATGGGAAGGCTTCAAGGAAGGTATCTGGACGGGAGAGGTTGACGTCCGAGACTTCATCCAGAAGAACTACACCCCCTACGAGGGCGATGAGTCGTTCCTCGTAGGTCCGACCGAGCGTACCAAGGAGCTGTGGGGCGAGGTTCTCGACCTGCTGCTTAAGGAGCGCGAGCAGGGTGGTGTCCTCGATATGGACACCAAGACCGTCACGGGTATCGTGAGCCACCCCGCTGGCTACATCGATAATGCCCATCGCGACAAGGAGACCATTGTTGGCCTCCAGACCGACAAGCCGCTCAAGCGCGCGCTGCACGTCAACGGTGGTATCCGCATCGCTTGCCAGGCTGCCAGCCAGCACGGCTACAAGGTCGACGAGAACGTTGTCGAGCGCTACACCTTCGAGCGCAAGACCCACAACGCTGGCGTCTTCGATGTTTACACCCCCGAGATGCGTGCTTGCCGCTCGGCTCACATCATCACCGGTCTGCCCGATGGCTATGGCCGCGGCCGCATCATCGGCGACTACCGTCGTGTTGCCCTGTACGGCGTCGACTACCTGATCAAGGACAAGGAGGCCCAGAAGGCTTCCACTCCGACGGTCATGACCGCCGACAACATCCGCGATCGCGAGGAGCTGCAGGAGCAGATCCGCGCCCTCGGCGAGCTCAAGATGATGGCCGAGACCTATGGTTTCGATATTTCCAACCCTGCTACCAACACGCAGGAGGCCATCCAGTGGATGTACTTCGCCTACCTCGCTGCCGTCAAGGAGCAGAACGGCGCTGCCATGTCCATCGGCCGTACCTCTACGTTCATCGACATCTACGCTGAGCGCGACCTTGCCAACGGTACCTTCACCGAGGAGCAGATCCAGGAGTTCGTGGATCACTTCATCATGAAGCTCCGCATGGTCAAGTTTGCCCGTACCCCCGAGTACCAGGCCCTGTTCACCGGTGATCCGCAGTGGGTCACCGAGTCCATCGGCGGCATGGGTGTTGACGGCCGTACGCTCGTTACCAAGATGAGCTACCGCTACCTGCACACGCTCGAGAACATGGGCACCAGCCCCGAGCCCAACATGACCGTTCTGTGGTCGACCCGTCTGCCCGAGAACTTCAAGAAGTTCTGCGCCAAGACTTCTGTCGCCAGCTCCTCGATCCAGTACGAGAACGACGACCTCATGCGCGTCTATCACGGCGACGACTACGGCATTGCCTGCTGCGTGTCCTCCATGCGCATTGGCAAGGAGATGCAGTTCTTCGGCGCCCGCGCCAACCTGGCCAAGTGCCTGCTGTACGCACTCAACGGCGGTGTTGACGAGGTCTCCAAGAAGCAGGTCGGCCCCAAGTATCGCGCCGTCGAGGGCGATACGCTCGATTACGACGACGTTGTGGCCAAGTACAACGACATGATGAAGTGGCTTGCTGGCGTGTACGTCAACTCGCTGAACATCATCCACTACATGCACGATAAGTACTGCTACGAGCGCATTCAGATGGCTCTGCACGACAAGCACGTGCACCGCTGGTTCGCTACGGGCATCGCTGGCCTTTCCGTCGTGGCTGACTCCCTGTCCGCCATCAAGTACGCCAAGGTCCACCCCGTCCGTGACGAGAACGGCATCATCGTCGACTTCGAGACTGAGGGCGAGTTCCCCAAGTACGGTAACGACGACGACCGCGTCGACCAGATCGCTCACGACGTTGTGCACCAGTTCATGGAGTACATCCGCATGAACGACACCTATCGCAACTCCGTGCCCACGACCTCGGTTCTGACCATTACCTCCAACGTCGTGTACGGTAAGAAGACCGGCTCCACGCCCGACGGCCGCAAGGCTGGCCAGCCGTTCGCCCCGGGTGCTAACCCCATGCACAAGCGCGATAGCCACGGCGCCATCGCTTCGCTGTCTTCGGTTTCCAAGCTCCCGTTCCGCGATGCCCAGGACGGCATCTCCAACACCTTCTCCATCATCCCGAGTGCGCTCGGCAAGGAGGACCAGGTGTTCTTTGGCGATATCGACCTTGATCAGCTGGGCGAGTAACTATTGTTAGTGCTATACTAACAATAACGATTACTGATTAGCGCGCCGGTTTCGGCCGGCGCCTATTAATCGAAGGAGACATATTATGAAGGTTTCTGAAGTTTCCGAGACCCAGGCCGATAACCTGGTCCACATGCTCGACGCTTACGCCGAGAAGGGTGGCCACCACCTGAACATCAACGTCTTCAACCGTGAGACGCTGCTCGACGCTCAGGCTCACCCCGAGAAGTACCCGCAGCTGACCATCCGCGTTTCCGGCTATGCCGTGAACTTCCACACGCTCACCAAGGAGCAGCAGGACGAGGTCATTTCGCGTACCTTCCACAACAAGTTCTAAAGGGATTTAACTCCCGCAGGATCGCCGGGGCTGTTTGGGCTACCTCCCAAAACGTCCTCGGACATGCAAAGAGGCTCGCTGCGCACTTCGTGCGGCGAGCCTCTTTGCGTCCTGCGGAATGTTTTGGGAGGTAGCCCAAACAGCCCCGGCTAGGATCCTGTGTAGTCACCCTTTAGACGGAACTCTCCTGATGGGTTGAGCGTTCTGGATACTTGTTTGCTACCGTTTATCGCGTATAGCTACCGTTTGCGGAATAAGTAACACTCCTCAATAAACCGTGTAGAATCCTAGATAAGCACGGAGTTTTCCAGGGAGACGCTGTCCTTTGTTTTGTGCAAAGGGCGGCGTCTCTTTGGCGCTTGAGGGCAGTTCTGTAGCAGGACGGCGGACGTGCGTCACATATTAAAGAGCCAACGTCGAGATGGGTCGTGATAAGAATGGGCAAATACGTAATCGTGGTTGAATCCGGTTCGGATGTGACGCCGGAACTCTGCGAACGCTATGGTATCGTGCGCGTGCCTATGCATGTCACGATTGGTGACGAGACCGTCGAGGACGGCTCGATCGATCCGCTCGAGATTTATTCGCGCTGCAACGAGTTTGGCGTGATGCCCAAGACCAGTGGCTGCGCGCCTGCGGATTTTGCTCACGTGTACGACCGCATTCACGCCGAGCAGCCCGACGCGACCATTTTGCATCTTGCATATTCCGAGGCCACGACCTGTTCGCATCAGTCATCGAAGATTGCGGCCCAGGGGCGCGACTACGTGTTCTCCATGGACACGCGTTTTGTCTCGGTGGGCCAGTCGCTCGTTGTCGTCGAGACCGTCAAATACATTGAGGCTCACCCCGATGCCACCGTCGACGAGATCTTTGCTTTTACGAATTCCGTCATGGACCGTGTGCTGCTGGGCTTTGTTCCTACCGACCTAGCCTTCCTTAAGGCAGGCGGTCGTCTGTCCAACGTGGCATTCCTTGGCGCCCATCTGCTCAAGATTAAGCCCTGCATTGAGGTGACGGGCGGCAAGTTCGTGGCGACCAAGAAGTTCCGCGGCTCTATGCTCAAGTGCGCCCGCGCCTTTATTGACCACATGGTTGCGAAGGGCGAGATCGACTACTCGCACATTGGCCTGGCGTATTCGGTGGGCCTTTCCCAGGAGCTGCGCGACGACATGGAGGTCTATGCGCACGACCTGGGCTTTAAGGACGTTACCTGGACTCAGGTCGGTGGCGTCATCTCGAGCCATTGCGGCCCGACCGCCTTCGGTGCGGTGCTCACGCTTAAAGCGTAAGGCCTGGCGTCTATCGATTTCTATTGCCTCGGCGGCGGGCGGGTTGCGACAACCTTCCCGCCGCTCTTGCGTGGGGCCAAATAGAAGGTTGATTTCCGATCTCAGCCGAACACATTGAGCAAATAGGCCATTCCCGCAG
>CABSAN010000067.1 GCA_902475785.1 uncultured Collinsella sp. | reverse complement strand
AAAAGAAGGCCGCCGAGCAGGGCTGCAACTGCCGCCCCGACTGCGTGACGCGCGATGTGCTCGAGCGTATCGAGTCGCCCGAGATGCGCCTGGCGCTTATGGAGCTCGACCGCGAGAACGGCGTCGACGTGGGCGATGGCCTGTCGAGCGCCGACCGTCTGGCGGGGACGACGATGCCCAAGCGCCGCCGTCGCGATGCGGACGCCGATACCCGTGCGGGTCAGAGCCAGGGCGAGGGTCGCGGCCGTGGTAAGGGTCGCGGCAAGGCCGAGGCACCCGAGGTTGAGGAGGCTGCCGGTGGACGTCGCCGCCGCAAGCGCTCGGGTTCGGGCGATGCCGGCGAGGCCGCTCCCGCAGGTAAGAACTCCTCCCGCGAGCGCGAGGCTCAGCAGCCTCAGCAGCAAAACCGCGGCGGTGGCATGAATCCCACGCGCCGTCGCCGCCGTCATTTGTCGAGCGAGGAGCGCGAGGACGCCTTCCGCGCCGCAGCCGCTCGCGAAGCCGGTGCCGCCCCCAAGGGTGGTTCGGGTTCCGATACGCCTGCCGACAAGGGTGGCAAGCAGCGCAACGATGACGAGCGCGCCCCGCGTCCGCGTCGTCGCCATTCCTCGGGCACGCAGCAAAAGCCCTCGGTGCCCTCCGTGGCCGATCAGGTCTCGGATGGCGAGGTCAAGGTCACGCGCCGTCGCCCTGGAGATGGCGGAGGGGCGGCTGCCAAGGCCGCGCGCGGCGCTGCTCGCGACGAACGCGAGTCGCGCGAAGATCGTGGTGGCGAGGGTTCGGCCGACCAGGGCCAGAAGCGCCGTCGCCGTCGTCGTTCCCGCAAGCCGCGTCAAGATGGCGGTGAGGGCTCGACCCAAAACTCGTCCGCACCGCAACCGCCCACCGGCGAATAGCGCCCGCAAACGGATTTAACCCGCCTGGCCCCAAACGCGTCGGGGTACCATAGCGCTGAATCAACAACCCTCCCTGCGACCGAGCGTAGGGAGGGTTGTGTCGTGAAGAGACATTTGAACGTGTTGGGATGCCTGCAAGGTGCCGGCATCCTACCGTTTGCGGACGAATTGCTACCGTTTGCCGAGCGGGCGGCGCACGAGGCGCTTGAGGCGTTGTCACCCACGCGATGTGCCGGCTGCGAGCGCGCCGGTGCGCTTATTTGCCAAGACTGCCTGGCCGCGCTTGCGCCCATCGACCCGCGGCATAGCTGCACTCGATGCGGCGCCCCGTTTGGGGACTTGCTGTGCACCGAGTGCTCGGTCGAGGGTACGTCCTCGGCGATGGCCGAAGCTCTCGACCGGTGCCTGGCATGTGCCGTTTACACGCACCCGCTGCCGCGGATCATTAAAGCGTACAAAGACGCGGGCGAGCGACGCCTGGCGCCGTATCTGGCAGAGCTGCTATACGACACCGCCTTACATGCCCAGGTCGCGGCACCCGATCGCTATGGCGGTGTGTTGTCCGGTGCCGATGCGGTGGTGTTTGTGCCCGCGACGTCGGCGGCGTTTCGGCGGCGAGGCTTCGATCATATGGAAGCCATCGCGCGCCCATTTTACGAGCTGTCGGGTGTTCCGCTGCTCGACGCCCTCGTTAAGTACGGCCATGGCGACCAGCGTGAACTCGGTCGTGAAGAACGCCGTGAACGCGCCCGAGGCATGTACGAGACCGTTGAGGACGTGCGGGGCCGCCGCCTGCTGCTTATCGACGACGTTATCACCACGGGTGCGACGATGGCAGCGGCTTCGGCGGAACTCAAGCGCGCCGGTGCCGCGGCCGTTGATGGTCTCGCTATCGCACGCGTTTGGTAGGGGTGATTCGTGTGGCGGTAAAGATTGAGCGGTGCAACGAGCCGACAGGCGAACAGCTAGCGGCTTCCGCAATCCTAACAGGCGCCTCGGCGCTACGCATGATGCGCGCCGAGCGCCGACAGATGGGCTACATCGGCTGGAAGGACCTTGAGCCCGAGGAGGAGTGCCGCGTGCTGTGTACGTCATCGCCTTCGACCGAGGATATCTATCTTCCCGACCTGGTGCGAATTGGAGCCAAAAGCGGCGAGGTGCAAGAAGATCTGTGCTTGCTGGTGGGATCTGCGGCGCAGCGCCGACGCATGCCTGGTGTGGGCTGGTCCGTGTGTTCCGGGTTGCCTGCCGGCTCGATTCTAGAGGTGGAACCGGGGGTGTACAGCCTATCTCCCGAGGCCCTTTGTGTTGCCGTCGCCCGCGAGGTCGGCTGTATCCAGGCGTTTGCCCTGGCCCAGGAACTGTGTTCCAAGATTTCACTGAGCGATCGCGGGAAGTATCTGCCTCCCTACACCTCACCTGTTGCGAATAGACTTGCAAAGGACAAGGACCAACCGGCAGACGTGGGCTACTTTGAAGTCGAGCCGGTGTTGACGCCCGATCGCCTGACAGATTACCTCGCGGCATGCAAGGGGAGTGCGGCCAAACAACTGCGGCGGCTGTGTCCCTATCTGTCGGAAAACCTGCGCTCACCCATGGAGTGCATCATGCTTGCCATGTTTTCGCTTCCGTTTTCCTATGGCGGATTTGCCTGCGGTCCCTTTAAGACCGACTACAAGATTGAGTTCGATGACCGCGCGCAGGCAATCTCGGGGATGCCGCATGCAGTTTGCGATGCGTATCAGGAAGCAGCCCGGTTTGACCTGGAATACAACGGTGAGCTGGGTCATTCCTCTCGAAGGGGACGTGTCCATGACGAAAAACGCAACACGGGCTTGATTACTATGGGAATCGAGGTCGCGACGGTCAATAACGAGATGCTCTGCGACATGGAAGCGATGGAAGCGCTCGCATGGCGCATTTACCAACGCATGGGTAAGCGATATCAGAATCGCGTAGAGGCGCGTCGAAAGAGGCAAGACGCTCTGCTGAATACGCTCCGAGCGTGCTTTGGGCTCAAACCGGCGTAAAACTATGGCTTTATAGGGGGTCTGTTTATATGCCCTGTGCAAAAAACGGCAAATATGAGTACTGTTACTAGATTAGTGGCAGCAAAAACAAAGAAACTTGGGCCGAAAATCTGGATTCATTGAAGAGATAATAAACGAATGTGGAATATCTTGGCGCCAAGCAGGCTGTGCGGAACTCAAAAAGGGCTCGCGGGGCGGAAAAACGCTGCTACTAAATTGATAGCAGTACTCATATTTGCCGTTTTTTGCACACGGCACCCTGAGGCGGGTGCCCCGGAGCTCCCCGTAGGGGAGCTCCGGGCTTCATGGGGGCACGAATGGTCCGCTCCGACCTGCAAAATCTGTGCTCACGGTGCGAATGGCGCCCCTAACCTTAAACTTTAGCTTGAACTTAGCTATAATGCGCTACGTTCCTGCCAGGCTGTGGTTGCGGACGGACGAAATGTCCATCCTAGTCCAAGACAGACGCGGTCAAAGGGATCCACGTAAGCGACCGCGTGCGCGCGGCGCGATCATGGCGCGTCCTAGATGTAAGCCGCACCGTCCGTTCTACTTTCTTTGGGGCAATACCGCCTCGCGGGCGAGCGGGCCAGTCGTGAAGGTGGCTACGGCCTCCCGAGCAAACACCCCGGTGCGCAAGTGTGGGGTCAAATACCAGGTCAGCTGGTGGGAACACCCGTTATTCCGCGCAACGCACGGATTGTATACGACACAGAAGGCAGGGTAGTGGACATGGTGAGGGGCAGCTTGATGCACGCGGCTCGGTTAAGCGCTGGGACCGCGGCGGTCATTGCCGTATTGGGCTTGAGCGGATGCGCGTTCAATCCGCTGTCCACGTTCACGACACCCACGATTGACCAGATCGAGCGCGAGACCGTTACCCCTACGGTGTCGGACGATGCCCTGGTCACTCCCGGTACCCTGACGGTTGCCCTCGATACCTCCGATGCCCCGCAGGCCATGCAGGGCGCCGATGGTAACCTCACGGGCTACGCGGTCGACGCTGCCCGCGCCCTCGCAAGCCGTATGGGCCTTAAGGTTGCCTTCGTCGATGCGTCTTCTGCCGATTCCGCGCTTGGCGACAAAAAGGCCGACATCTTCATTGGCGACATCAATTCCACGGATGGTGACATCAGCACGCTTGGTACTTGCCTGTACGACGCTGCGGCAGTGTTCGGAAAGACGAGCGACGGCGAGTCGCTGAGCGTTTCCACCGAAACGCTTAACACCGCCACCCTGGGCGTTCAGACCTCCTCGGCCTCGCAGGAAGCGCTCGCCAAGCAGAGCATCACGGCCAACCAAAAGACCTTCTCCAACATCAACGAGTGCTTTGAGGCGCTCGAGTCCGGCGAGATCGACTACGTGATTTGCGACTCCACGGCCGGCGGCTACCTTGCGCGCCTGATGAGCCAGATCTCTTACGTCGGCGCGCTCGAGACGCCCTCGACGCTCGGCGTCGCGGGCCTCGCGGCCAACGACGGGCTATGCCGTGCCGTGAGCGATGCCCTCGACGGTATCACGGTCGATGGCACGCTCGAGGCGGTCCACTCCATCTGGTACGGCACGATGCCCTATGACCTCACCACCAAGACGGTCTCGGGCGCCGACGTGCAGTCGACCGACACCGGATCCAGCGAGTCCGGATCCTCCGATTCGAGCAGCGAGGGTGCAACTTCCGAGGAGAAATCGTCCAGCCAGGAGGGCACTATCACCGACGACGACATTAACAAGCTCAATAGCTAGTTATTGCTAGGGGTGGCATCTCCCATGCGCTAGGAGAGAGGGCTCTTCACGGTTTCAACACGCATTGCCGGGCTTTCCCAACAGGGGAGCCCGGCTTTTTTGTTTCCATAAAACCAGCAGGTCAAAGACGTTTTTTAGGTGCAAAACTTAAGTCGCCGTCGCCCTCCTATAGCGCACTTTGCCACAGAAAAGTGCGAGACTTCGGTATGCGGTATCAAGCAATCGTTATTCGGGTCTTTGGGAATCCGCGTGATTAAATGCACGGCAATGGGTACATAGCCAGTACAGTAAGTCCCCGAGGCAGATTGGAGCCACGTATGGATATCAAGGTTTCTGGACGCAAGACGACGGTAACCGATGCTCTGCGTGCGCATGTGGATGAGAAGATCGGCGAGGCGCTCAAGGTTTTCGATATCGAGCCCATGACGGTCGACGTTGTACTTCGCTATGAGAAGAACCCCTCGAACCCCAACCCGGCAATCGTCGAGGTTACGGTTCGTGCCCGCGGTTCGGTGATCCGCGTTGCCGAGCACGGTGCAGATATGTACGCCGCCATCGACCTCTCCGCCGATAAGGTCACCCGCCAGCTGCGCAAGTTCAAGACCAAGGTCGTGGACAACCGCCAGGGCGGTGCCAGCGCAGCGGATGTCGCGCCGGTCGAGCGCGTCGAGGATCTGGCCGACCTGCTGCTGCCCGAGGAGGAGGACGACCTGCTCGTCCGCGAGAAGGTCATCGATGTCACCCCGATGACTGAGGAGCAGGCGCTGGTGCAGACCGATCTGCTGGGCCACGACTTCTACGTGTTCGAGAACGCGACGACTGGCCTCATCAATGTGGTGTATCACCGTAAGAATGGTGGATATGGCATCATCAAGCCCCGCATCGAAACACTTGACGAGTAAAATACGTTAACTTGCATGAGTTAACGGTTGGCGGCCATCCCATGCGGGTGGCCGCCTTTTTACGTAAGGAGTCGCTTTGATGGACAAGGCTGCATCTACCGGCCATTCTGACCGCTGCCGCATCGTCGTCGATACCTGCTGCGACTTTAGCCCCGAGGTCGCCGCGAACCTCGATGTCGATATCCTGGGTTTCCCCTTCATTATCGATGGCGAGGAGCGCACGGACGATATCTGGTCGAGCATGAGTCCTAAGGAGTTCTACGACCGCATGCGCGCCGGCGCTCGCGTGTCTACCTCCGCCGTGTCGCTCGGTCGCTATATCGAGTTCTTTACCGAGTGCGCCAAAGAGGGCACGCCCACGGTCTACCTGTGCTTTACCTCGGCGCTGTCGTCGAGCTACAACTCCGCGTGCCAGGCGGCAGATGCCGTGCGCGCCGAGTATCCCAACTTTGAGCTCTACGTGGTCGACAACGCTCTGCCCTGCGCGACCGGTGCGCTCTTGGCGCTCGAGGCCGTGCGCCAGCGTTCGGCGGGACTGACCGCCAAGCAGCTGGTCGATTGGGCAAACGAGGCAAAGACCTACGTTCACGGCTACTTTACGCTCGAGAGCTTCGACGCGCTGGCTGCCGGCGGCCGCATTCCGCCCGCGGCGGCGCAGCTCACGGCAAAGCTCGATGTCAAGCCCGAGCTCTCCTACGACCTGGCCGGCTCGCTGTCGCTGATCGGCGTCAACCGCGGCCGCAAGAAGGCGCTCAAGTCCATCCTCAAGTCGTTCCGCGAGAACTACGTGCCCGACCGCACCATGCCCATCGCCATCATGACGGCCGATGCCGAGAAGGACGGCGACTGGCTCGAAGCCGCCATCCGCAAGGAGGAGGGCTGCACCGACGTCACGATCATTCGCAGCTCCGTGGGCCCCACCATCGGCTCACATGTGGGCCCCGGCATGGTGGCCTGCGCGTTTTGGGGTAAGAACCGCGCCGAGAAAGCCTCGCTTTCCGACCGCATCGCGCGCCGTGTGCGCGGTGAGTAGACAGGCGCTACGACCACAGGCGCCCCGCAGCCCAAGCGCTGGCACTGAGTATTCAACCTGGTAACAACACCCAACCCAAAAGGAAAGGTTTCATGGCAAACAAGCTCTCCGTCGCATTCATCGGCACCGGAATCATGGGTGCCCCCATCGCCGGCCACATCCTGGACGCCGGCTACCCCGTCACGGTCAACAACCGCACCAAGTCCAAGGCCGCCGCGCTTATCGAGCGCGGCGCCGTCTGGGCCGATACGCCGGCAGATGCCGTGGCGAACGCCGACGTCGTCTTTACCATGGTGGGCTATCCCTCCGAGGTCGAGGAGCTCTACCTGGCGGGCAACGGCCTGCTTGCGTGCACCAAGCCGGGCGCGGTCTTGATCGATCTCACCACGAGCTCGCCCGAGCTCGCCCGTGACATTGCCGAGGCCGCCCAGGTTTCTGGTCGCATGGCGTTTGACTGCCCCGTCACCGGCGGCGAGTCGGGTGCCATCGCCGGCACGCTCACGGCTATCGTGGGCGCTACCGAGAACGACATCGCCCCGGTCCGCGACATCCTTTCCACCTTTGCGGCAAATATTTGCTGCTTCGATGGCGCCGGCAAGGGTCAGGCTGCCAAGCTTGCCAACCAGGTGTCGCTGGGCGCCTGCATGGTCGGCATGGCCGATGCGCTGGCGTTTGCCGAGCTGAGTGGTCTCGATCTGGAGAAAACCCGTCAGATGATCCTGGGCGGCACTGGCAAGTCTGGCGCTATGGAGAGCCTGGCGCCCAAGGCGCTCGACGGCGACTACAAGCCCGGCTTTATGGTCGAGCACTTCATTAAGGACCTGCGCTTGGCGCTCGCCTATGCCGACGACCGCGAGCTTGCGCTGCCCGGCGCCGACGTGGCCTTTACGCTCTACGACATGCTCGACGCCATCGGTGGCGCCAAGCTGGGCACCCAGGCCGTCACGGTCCTCTACAAGGAGGAGGCCGACGCCATCGCCGCCGGTCTGGACTGGTCGCAGTATCGTCCCGAGGAGCACGGTGCCCACGAGGACGGCTGCGGTTGCGGCGAGCACGGCGACGACCATGAGTGCGGTTGCGGTCACCATCACGGCGAGGACCACGAGTGCTGCGGCGGCCACGGCCATGACGACGGCCATGAGTGCTGCTGCGGCCACCATCACGGGGAGTAGCGCCCATGAGCTGGACGTTCGTGGTACTAGCGCTGGTGCTCTTTCTCTTTGCGATCTACATTGGCTTTTTGTGTGGCCAGTGGGCGTGCGAAAAGCGCGTGATCACCAAGCGCGACTACTGGATTGCCAATTTTGCAGGAGCGGCGGCAGTCGTCCTACTGACCTGGGTGTTCTCGCTGTTCCCGCTGGTGCAGTTTGCGCCGATCGGCTGGCTCGGCGGCTTTATCGCCGGTCTTAAGATGAGCTTTGGCGAGTCCGTCGGTCCGTGGCGCAAGCACGACGAGGTCTTTAACGTCAACAAGGCTCATCGCGCCGCCGCCGACGCGGGCGACGCTGAGGAACGCCGCCGCGCACGTCGCAATGGCGCGGCCGACCGACAGCTCATCTCGGTCACCGATGACAGCAAGGGTGCTGGCAAGCACGCTAAGAAATAGTAAGAAGAGGTAACTATGGCAGAAAACAAAGACGAACAGCTCACCGACGAGGAGCTGGCACAGCTTCAGCTGGCAGAGGAGAACGAGAACGCCGTCGACCGTCTGGTCCAGGAGCTCGGCTGCCCCACGCGCCGCATCCGCCAGTTTGCCGCTCGTGTGCTGCACCTGCTTGCCGAGCGCGATCCGCAGCGCGTCGTGCCCTGCGTGCCCGCGCTGATCGAGGCGCTCGACCGCCCCGAGGCGCAGACCCGCTGGGAGGCCCTCGATGCCCTGACGGCGCTCGCTACCACCTGCCCCGAGCAGCTGGGCGATGCCTTTGAGGGCGCCGAGACTGCACTGTTCGACGAGATCTCCTCCACGTTGCGCTATGCCGCCTTCCGCCTGCTGTGCGTGTGGGGCGCCACGAGCGTCGAGCGTTCGCGCGAGGCTTGGCCCATCCTGGACGAGGCCATCCAGTGCTACCACGGCGACCTCGAGTATCGCGACATGCTCGGTTGCCTGTACGAGTTTGGCCAGGGCGAGATCGACGCCGAGGTCGCCGAGAAGCTCGCGCTGCGCCTTAAGTTCGACGCCGAGAACGGCAAGGGCAGCTATCTCAAGGCCCGTTCGAGCGAGATTTGCGAAATGCTTGTTAAACGTTTTGGCCTGGATCTCTCCAAAAAGAAGAAGCGTGCTAGCGTTAAAAAATCTGACGACGCCGAAGACGAGGAGTAACAGATTATGGCGCACGATGTAGTCCTGATCCCCGGTGACGGTATCGGTCCCGAGATTACGCAGGCCATGCGCCGCGTGGTCGAGGCCACCGGTGTCCAGATCAACTGGAACGTCCAGGAGGCCGGTGCCGGCGTCATGGACGAGTTTGGTACGCCGCTGCCCCAGCACGTGCTCGATGCGGTCGCCGAGACCAAGGTTGCCATCAAGGGCCCCATCACCACGCCGGTCGGTACGGGTTTCCGCAGCGTTAACGTGGCCCTGCGCAAGCACTTCGACCTGTACGCTTGCGTGCGCCCCTGCCTGTCGCAGCCGGGCGACGGCTCGCGCTTCCGCGACGTCGACCTGGTCATCGTGCGCGAGAACACCGAGGACCTCTACGCCGGCATCGAGTTCGATGAGGGCGCTGCCGAGGTCGAGGAGCTCTCGCAGCTTGTCGAGCGCTCGGGTCAGAAGACCTTCGCCGCTGATTCCGCCATTTCAATCAAGCCGATCTCCATCGCCAAGAGCCGCCGCATTGTGGAGTATGCCTTTGAGTATGCTCGCCGCTGCGGCCGCAAAAAGGTGACGGCCGTGCATAAGGCCAACATCATGAAGGCGACCGACGGCCTGTTCCTGCGCGTGGCGCGCGAGGTGGCCGCCAACTATCCCGATATCGAGTTCAACGACAAGATCGTCGACGCCACCTGCATGGGCCTGGTCCAGAACCCCAACGACTTCGATGTCCTGGTGCTGCCCAACCTGTACGGCGACATCGTGAGCGACCTGTGCGCCGGCCTAGTGGGCGGTCTGGGTATGGCTCCTGGCTCCAACATCGGTGCCGACTGCGCAATCTTTGAGGCAACGCACGGCTCCGCGCCCGATATCGCTGGCCAGGATATCGCTAACCCCACGGCCGAGATTCTGTCTGCGGCTATGATGCTCGATCACCTGGGCGAGAACGACGCGGCCAATCGCATTCGCGCCGCCGTTTCTACCACGCTCGACGAGGGTGAGCAGGTTACCGGCGACGTTCGTCGTGCCCAGACCGGCTCCGTTGAGGGCGCTGTGGGCACGCAGGCCTTTGCCGATGCCGTTATCGCGCACCTGGTCTAAGGTATGCACGCTGCAAACGCCTAAATAGTACTTAAGTGTTTGCGTATAACCTAAGAATCAATACGCCCGGCGCTCTGTCGGGCGTATTCTATTGCGGACTATGTTTCCTAACAAGGAGTAACTGATATGGGTCTGATTCAAAAGAAGGACGAGAAGGACGAGATCGACGGCATCCAGATCATCGAGCGCGGCGAAGGACCCGACGGTGATGAGGACGAGAAGATCGATCTGGTCGCCGGTACGTCTGCCGAGCACATTGCTGCCGGTACGACGGCCGAGGAGGAGGACGCCCGCCTGGAGGCTCAGATTGCCGCGGATGCCGCTGACGAGAATCTGATGCCCGAGGCACAGGATGAGGACGACGATGCCCTGGGTTCCGATGAGGGCGATCATGCATCCAAGCACAAGAAGACGATGATTGCCGCCTTTGTGGTTGCAGTCGTAATCGCTGCTGTGGTCGGCTTCTTTATTGGCAATGGCGGCTTTGGCGGCAAGGGTGTCGGTTCGTCGACCCTGACCGAGGACCAGCTCGATTCCACCGTGGCAAGCTATAGCTACAACGGAAAGAAGAGCGACATCACCGCGCGCGAGGCCATCGAGAGCCAGTACAGCCTCGACACCGTCAAGGACGATGACGGCAACTACACCGCTCCGTCCGCAGACGTTATCCTGTCCTACGTGCGCAACCAGATTCTGCTGGACGCTGCCGAGGACGAGGGCATTACCGTCTCTTCCAAGGAAATGAAGCAGTACGCCGAGGATTCCATCGGCACCTCCGACTACAAGACCATGGCCACGCAGTA
>CABSAN010000066.1 GCA_902475785.1 uncultured Collinsella sp. | reverse complement strand
CACGAGCGGGGGCTCCTGTCGTTTCCGTGCCCCTGGATTGGGTCATAGTGTCTGACGTTGACGGAACATCGAGGTTTTTCAAGTCGGTACTTTAGCGGGCTGGATTGCGGTGCAACGCTGGTTGTTGCTACAGTAGCGGGGCGTGCCGGGGGTCCGGCGCGTCCCGTTTTTATTTGACCATGAGGCGGCACGCAGCCATACGCGTGCGGACACCACGCCCAGATTGAGTGTGAGGATGTTCCATGGCCCAATACGCTGCCAACGAAATCGAAAACTTGCCCGATAGCCCAGTAGCCCGTGAGGATTTGGGCGCGGGCGGTATTCCCCGGGGCGCCGGCGCACGCTCTCCGCTGTTCTGGAAGGTTCTGCTCCTTTCGGTGGCGGTCATCTGGGGCTACTCCTTTACCACTATGAAGGACGCACTCGGCACCATTCCGGTGTTCGCGCTGCTCTATGTACGTTTTCTGCCCGCAGCGTTGGTCATGTTTGCCGTCTTCCACAAGCGCATCATCGCGCACCTCAACGCTCGCAACCTGATCGTTGGCCTGAGTATGGGCGTGCTCATGTGGGCGGCCTATGCGTTGCAGACGGTCGGTCTGGCACATACTACGGCGGGCAAGAATGCTTTTTTGACGGGCACGTATTGCATCCTTGTGCCGTTCGCGAGCTATTTCCTGAGCGGCGAAAAGTTCACGCGCTACAACTTGGGTGCCGCGCTGCTGTGCCTAGCGGGCATTGGCCTCGTCGCACTCGATAGCGTTGAATTCAACATTGGTGACGTCATTACGCTGGCGGGTTCGGCCTTTTTCGCCATCCAGATGGCGGTGACTGCCAAGTACGGTCGCAAAATGGACATCAACGTCATCACGTTTTGGATGTTTGTGGGCAACGGCGTGCTGAGCCTGGCAACGTCGCTGCTATTCGAGACCCAAGCGCCTCTGTCCGTGTGGACGCCGAGCTTTATCAGTGCGATGGCGTTTCTCTCGGTGGGCTGCACATGCGCGGCTCTGCTCATCCAAAACGTCGGCCTGGCGCATGTCCCAGCCTCGACGGGCTCGCTGCTCCTTGCGATGGAGTCGCCTTCGGGTGTGCTGTTCTCGGTGCTGCTGATGGGGGAGGCGCTCACCTCGCGCCTGCTCGCCGGCTTCGCGCTCATCTTCCTGTCGATTATCTTGAGCGAGACTCACTTCGATTTTTTGCGTCGAAAGCCGCGCCCGCAATTGTAAACAACTTGTTGCGCCGCCCTCCTGGGGCGGCATTTTTTATGCCTCGCCCTTAAAGTTGTACCTTGCACTTTACGCTATCAAAGTGCTTGCTGCAAAAACGATACTGGAGGGCATCTATGGCACCAGCTTTGTCCGATCTTCAACCGCAATCAGCGCCCAAGGCCACCGCGGCGGCGCAGGCCGCTATCGGTGACGGTCTTGTTGCAGAAGCTCAGGCTTTTGCAGACGAGCTCGCTGCGTGGCGACACGATCTCCACCAGATGCCCGAGCTGGGTAATAGCCTCCCACAGACCTCTGCGTATATCCAAGCGCGCCTGACCGAGATGGACATCCCGTTTGCCACGCTCGTCGATGGTTCCTGTGTTGTGGGCCTTGTCGGCGCCGGTGCCGCCGCGGCCCAGGGCAATGGCGTCTGCACGGACGAGCAGGCCGGTACGGTCGTTATGCTGCGTGGCGACATGGATGCCCTGCCCGTTGCCGAGGAATCCGGCGAGCCTTTCGCCTCTACGAACGGCTGCATGCACGCATGTGGACACGATATGCACGCAACGGCGTTGCTTGGAGCGGCGCGCCTGCTCAAGGCCCGCGAGTCCGCGCTTGTTGATGCCAACGCCACGGTTAAGTTGCTGTTCCAGCCGGGCGAGGAAACCTTTGAGGGTGCCCGCGCCGCCATCGCCGACGGTCTGCTTCAGAACCCGCGTCCTCAGGTCGCCTTTGCCATGCATGTCAATAGCCAGTCGCCGCTTGGCCTGGTGCTCTACGGCAGTCCGGCGCTCTCGGGCGTGTACGGTTTTCGCATCACGCTTCAGGGCAAGGGCGGCCATGGCTCGAGCCCCGAGATCTGCATCGACCCCATCACGGCCGGCGTGCACGTGCATCTGGCACTTCAGGAGCTTATCGCTCGCGAAGTGTCGGCGGCCAAGGAGGTCGCGCTTACCGTTGGCAAGTTCGCCGGCGGTCAGGCCGCAAATGTCATCCCTGATACTTGTGTGCTCGAGGGAACGCTGCGTGGCTTCGATGTCGAGCTCATGGAGCACCTCAAGGCCCGTATCGCGGAGGTCGTCAAAGGCGTTGCCACGACCTATCGTACGCCGGCGACTATTGAGACGCTCTCGGATGTTCCCCCACTCGTACTCGATGACGATATGACGCAGGCGTCGCTTGGCTACGTGGGCGCGGTGCTGCCCAAGTCCGCCTTCCTGCCGCTGTTCCACGCCATGGCGAGCGAGGACTTCGCGTTGATCTCGAGCGAGATCCCGAGTGCGTACTTTACCGTGGGCGCTGCCGTGACTGATACGGACGAGCATTTTGCTCAGCATCATCCCAAGGCACGTTTTAGCGATGCCGAGCTTCCCCTTGGCGCCGCGGCTTATGCCGCCGTCGCTTTGGGCTACATCGCCGACCACAAGGAGTAATCCATAGCCCAGCAGCATAAATTCTTCCCCGGTTGGCTCGTCGTGGCCTCCGGCTTTGTCATCATGGCCACGGTCGTTATCGCCAAGATTTCGCTCGGCGCGATCTGTGACCGTTTTGGCCTGCGCTTTGGCAATATCCTTGGCTCCGTTGCGTGCATTATCGCCTGCGTGGCGTTGTGCTTCCCGACGACGGACCTCGGTCCCATCGTGGCCGCGGTGAGCTTTGGTATCGGAACGTGCATGGGCACCATCACGCCTACCATCGCCGCGTCCAAGCAGTTTGGCATGGCCGACCTCGGCAAGGTCACGGGCACTATTACCTCGCTCGAGATGGTCGGCGGCACCGTGGGCGCCATTGTCTCGGGCGTGCTGTTCGATGTCACGGGCTCCTTTGCGAGCACCTGGATTGTGTGCCTGGCGTGCTCCGTGGTCATGCTTGTGTTCCTGCTAGCATCCGAGCCTATCGCCGCCAAGTTGCGCGCGAGCGTGGCGGGGGAGTAGATAGGCCAAAGCGCATTGCCGCTTGTCCGCTTCGTCCGTGGCTACCGCGGCGGCGCATCTGGCCGAACGAGTTCCCATACCCTCGTTCGGTCAGACGCGCCGCCGCGGTTTGTGTTTGTGCCGTATAATGAGTGTTACCTATGACGCGATACAAAAGAAAGGTGTTTGCCCATGCAGGCACAGAAGGCGGAGGGAACCCGCGACCTTATCGGCGCCGAGATGCGCGCCTGGCAAAAGATGCAGCAGATCGCTGCCGGCGTGTTCGAGCCGTTTGGTTTTAAACCTATCGAGACGCCCGCGATCGAGCAGGTGGACGTCTTTGTCCACGGCATCGGCCAGTCGACCGACGTCGTGCGCAAGGAGATGTTCCGCGTGTTTAGCGGCGCCAACCTGGAGCGCGTCTTTACCGAGGGTACCGATACCAAGCTCAAGCCCAAGCAGCGCCTGGCACTTCGCCCCGAGGGCACGGCCGGCGTGGTGCGCGCCGTCGTCGAGAACAACCTGGTGCCCCAGGGCTCCACGCCGTTTAAGGCGTACTACGCCGAGGCCATGTTCCGCGGCGAGCGTCCCCAGAAGGGCCGCCTGCGCCAGTTCCACCAGGTGGGTATCGAGTGGCTCGGCGCTCCCGATCCGGCGGCAGACGCCGAGTGCATCATCATGCTCATGGAGTTCTACAAGCGCCTGGGCTTCGATCTTTCCAAGCTTCGTCTGCTCATCAACTCGATGGGTGACGCCCAGTGTCGTCCGGCCTATCGCGAGCAGGTCAAGCAGTTTATCCTCGATCACGCCGACGAGATGTGCGACGAGTGCCGCGAGCGCGCCGAGCTCAACCCGCTGCGTGCCTTCGACTGCAAGAACGACCACTGCCGCGAGATCATGGCCGAGGCTCCGCTGATGGGTGACAACCTGTGCGACGAGTGCCGCGAGCACTACGAGCAGGTCAAGCGCTATCTGGATGCCGCCGGTATCGAGTATGTCGAGGATCCCACCTTGGTGCGCGGCCTGGACTACTACACCCGTACTGTCTTTGAGGTCGAGGCCCCCGGCGCCGGCGTCGGCTCCATCGGTGGCGGCGGCCGCTACGACGGCCTGGTCGAGCTCGAGGGCGGCAAGCCCACGGCGGGCGTCGGCTTTGCCGTCGGTTTTGAGCGCGCCCTGCTGGCCCTGCAGGCCTTTGGCAGCGATCTGGGTGCCGAGGAGGCCCCGTGCGTCTATGTCGCCAACGCAGGCAAGGAGCTGCGCCAGAACGTCTTTGCCATTACGCAGGAGCTTCGCGCCGCAGGTATCGTGACCGAGGCCGACTATCAGGGCCGTTCGCTCAAAGCCCAGTTTAAGCAGGCCGATAAGGTGGGCGCCAAGCTCATCCTGGTTCTGGGCGGCGACGAGCTTGCCGTCGGCAAGGTTAAGGTGCGCGACATGGAGAGCCACGAAGAGGTCCTTGCCGATCTGGCCAACGTCGTCGAGGCGGTTCGCGAGCGCCTGTAGCGCATCTTTTTGAGCTGCGGACCCGCTAACATGTCCCGCTCGCGGCGAGCGATTGTTACGGGGGTGTTTCGCATTTATGCGGAATGCCCCCGTTTGTGTATGCCGTCCACCGAGAAATACGACCATTTGGGGCAAAAACCCTTGCAATGCAGAAAATACTTTTGTGTGGTAAAGCGCAATCAGTGTCGAAAGTATTTCTCAAGCGCCTATAATGAATACCGCATGTTACGTGCATAGAAGGAGGAATGGGAGGAAACGTGGCTGAGAACCTAAGCAACCAGTCTGTACCCGAAGCCGCGGCGCGCGTCGCTGCCGTGGTCAACCGCCTCGTTAACCGAATCGGCTCGAATGCCGAGTCCAGGGAGCGTCTCGCCGAGATCGAGATCCCCGAGGAGCTGCGCGACAATCTGGCGTTGTTCCTGCGCCTGGAGCGTCGTGTGCTTAGCGAGTATGATCCTGAGATCGCGGACCTGTTCGACAAGATCCTGTCGGCCGAGATTGTGGCCAATGCCGGCAACCCCGGTACTCGCGCTGCCGACGAGGCCGTCGACGAGCAGGGCGTGCCCACCGCCGACGAGCCCACTGCCGTGGCATTTCGTGAGGTCGTCGATCTGATCGACAGCCTGCCGCTCGATAAGCAGCAGGTCATTGTCCGCGCCTTTACGAGCTTCTTCCACCTGGCAAACCTGTCGGAGGAGAACTACCGTGTGGCGCAGCTGCGCGAGCGCGAGGCCGGTGCGTCGACCGATACCGAGGTCGATCCCGCCAACGAGCTCACCGTCGCCTATCACCAGCTGGTGAATGAACTGGGCGTCGAGGGCGCCAACGAGCTGCTCGGCAAGCTTGAGTTCCATCCCGTCTTTACCGCGCATCCCACTGAGGCCCGTCGTAAGGCCGTCGAGGGCAAGATTCGCCGTATCTCCAACCTGCTGGAGGAGCGTCCGCGTCTGGGCGGCTCCGACCTGGTGGAGAACGAGCGCCATATGCTGCAGGAGATCGACGCCCTGGTGCGTACGAGCCCCATCGCGCTCAAGAAGCCCACGCCGGTCGAGGAAGCCGATACCATCATCGACATCTTCGATAACACGCTGTTTGACGTCATCCCTGTCATCTATCGTCGCTTTGACGACTGGGTGCTGGGCGACAAGGCCGGTACCGTGCCGCCGCTGTGCCCGGCGTTCTTCCATCCCGGCAGCTGGATCGGTTCCGACCGCGACGGCAACCCCAACGTCACCGCCAAGGTGAGCCGTGAGGTCGCCGCCAAGTACTTCACCCACATGGTGCTCAAGCTCGAGGACAAGTGCCGCCGCATCGGCCGCAATCTCACGCTCGAAGCCACCTACAGCAAGCCGTCTGCCGAGCTCATCAACCTGTGGAACCATCAGGTCGAGATGAGCCCTCGTTACACGGCCCGCGCCGAGCTGATCTCCGAGCACGAGCCGCATCGCGCCGTCATGCTCGTCATGGCCGACCGCCTGAACGCCACCGTGCGTCGTATCACCGACACCATGTACCACAGCGCCGATGAGTTCCTGGAGGACCTGCGCGTCGTCCAGCGCTCGCTGGCCGCCTGCGGTGCCGTCCGTGCTGCCTACGGCCCGGTCCAGACCATCATCTGGCAGGTCGAGTCCTTCGGCTTCCATATGGTCGAGATGGAGTTCCGTCAGCACTCCGTGGTGCACGCCCGCGCCCTCAAGGATATCCACGAGAACGGTATCCATGGCGATCTGCAGCCTATGACGCGCGAGGTCATCGATACCTTCCGCGCTATCGGCTCCATCCAAAAGCGCTACGGCAAGAAGATGGCGCACCGCTACATCATTTCGTTCACCAAGAGCGCCCAGCATGTGGCCGACGTCTTTGAGCTCGCCCACCTGTCCTTTGCACACGAGGAGGATGTCCCCGAGCTCGACGTGATCCCGCTGTTCGAGCAGCTCGAGGACCTCGAGGGCTGCGTCGACGTGCTCGACCAGATGCTTACGCTGCCCGTGGTGCAAAAGCGCCTTGCCCAGACCAACCGCCGCATGGAGGTCATGCTGGGCTATTC
This sequence comes from uncultured Collinsella sp., assembly GCA_902475785.1. Classification (GTDB taxonomy): domain Bacteria; phylum Actinomycetota; class Coriobacteriia; order Coriobacteriales; family Coriobacteriaceae; genus Collinsella. The sequence continues at coordinate 4,227 of CABSAN010000066.1, read as the reverse complement.
CGACTCCTCCAAGGACGCCGGTCCTACCACGGCCATGCTCGCGCTGCATTCTGCGCAGGAGCGCATCGCCAAGTGGGCAGAGAAGAACGATATCGACCTGGTGCTCATGCACGGTCGCGGCGGTGCCGTGGGCCGTGGCGGCGGCCCGGCCAACAAGGCCGTGCTGGCGCAGCCCAAGGGTTCGGTCAACTGCTTCTTTAAGCTCACCGAGCAGGGCGAGGTCATCTTTGCCCGTTACGGCAACCGCACGCTGGCTCAGCGCCATGTTGAGTCCGTTGCCGCCGCAACGCTTTTGCAGTCGGCCCCGAGTGTCGAGAAGACCAACACCGAGACCACGCAGAAGTTCTGGGATATGGCCGAGAAGCTCAACGCCGCAAGCCACGAGCGCTATCTGGACCTGCTGAACACCGAGGACTTTACACCGTGGTTCTCGACCGTGACGCCGCTGACCGAGGTCGGCTTGCTGCCGATCGGCTCGCGTCCCGCCAAGCGCGGCTTGGGTGCCAAGTCGCTCGACGACCTGCGTACCATCCCGTGGATCTTCAGCTGGAGCCAGGCGCGCATTAACCTGGCCGCTTGGTACGGTCTGGGCACCGCCTGCGAGCAGCTTGGCGATCTTGACCAGCTCAAGGCTGCCTACCAGGAGTGGCCGTTCTTCCGCACCTTTATCGACAACATCGAGATGTCGATCGCCAAGACCGACCAGCGCATCGCCAAGATGTATCTGCACCTGGGCGACCGCGATGATTTGTCCGAGAAGGTCTTCACCGAGATGCAGCTCACGCGTAAGTGGGTCCTTGCCATCGTCGGTGATGAGTGGCCGCTGCAGCGTCGTCGCGTGCTCGGCTGCGCCGTTCGCGTGCGTAACCCCTACGTCGACGCTCTGTCCATCGCCCAGGTCCGCGCCCTTCGCGAGGTGCGCATGAATCAGGACGAGATGGCCGAGGAGAAGAAGGCCGAATACATGAGCCTGATTCTTTCGACTGTGACCGGCGTCTCGGCAGGTCTGCAGAACACGGGGTAATCGATAGCCCTGTAGTCGTCCGGGCCCGCCATAAGTTTACTTTTAGGCACGTCCTCGGACATGCAAGAAGCCCTCGCTGCGCACTTCGTGCGGCGAGGGCTTCTTGCGTCCTGCGGAGTGTGCCTAAAAGTAAACTAATGGCGGGCCCTGCGATGTCCGGTCTTCGGTGGATTACTGCTGGGGGAATAATGGCGCGCTTCGCGCGTTTGGAAAGGGCTTCGTGCTGCGGAATGCATTCAGGGGGAAACCCATCGGGTTCCTTCGTCCTCGGTCTTCTGGGATTAAAGTTGAAGGGAAAAAGGCGCGCTTTGCGCATAGCGTGGGGTGCGGCGAGGGCTTCTTGCGTTCTGTGGAGTGTGCCTAAAAGTAAACCTATGGCGGGCCCTGCGATGTCCGACCTTTGGCGGATCGCCGCTGAGTGAGGGTGGTGCTTGGGGCGACGTGCAAAAAACGGAGTTTTCAGCAGCCAAAGATTGATGTATAAGGCGATAGCCGATTTTCGCTGCCTTTGTTGATGTCTCTGCGCGCCAATTGGAGGCTAACGATGTTCGAATTTGGTGGGCTTATCGCAGTGCGTCGTCCTGACGGGATGAGTCGTGAGGGATTTCGGCCTTTTAAGAGACTCTTGGCCCCATAATCTGATTTCGTGATGCAGAATACTCGCAAAAATGCACGCTCCGGAGGGTACTACCCTGTTACGGCTAGAAATCCTTGCGCCATTTTATGCAATTAATTAACGCATTTATGCAAGATGGCTTACGCACGCATGCCATCGGGGTGGACGTTCGCCTCGGCATTGCGTAGGTTATCCTGCCCATAGTGTCTTCGGCAGACGGCCGCGGTCCCGTTTGGGATCGCGGCCGTTTTGTTGTGGGTCAAATATGAACGTTGTGTTAATGACTCGGTGGACGGTGGTGTTTTTCGGTGAGCGGCGTATCCTTCCAACGGTTTATCTAGTGTGTCAGTTGAAAGGAAGAGGGCGCTCGTCATTGTTTGAATGTGAACTGCCGTTTGACCACAAGACGTTGCATCTGGAGCTCGAGGATAAGAACTTCGCGGGTGTGATGGAAGGTCATCAAAACGAGTTTAAGACCACGAAATCGCAGGAAGAGCTGGTAGAGGAGTCACTTGCCAACCCTTATGGCTCGCCTTCGCTCGAGGAGCTTTGTGCTGGCAAGAAGGATATTGTCATCATTAGCTCCGATCATACGCGTCCCGTTCCCTCGCGTGTGACGATGCCTATTCTGCTGCATCACATCCACTCCGCTGCGCCTGAGGCGCGCGTTCGCATTCTGGTTGCTACGGGTATGCATCGTCCGTCGACGCACGAGGAGCTCGTCAACAAGTACGGCGAGGAGATCGTTGCCAACGAGGAAATCGTTATGCACGTCGCGACTGATGACAGCATGATGAAAAAGATCGGCACCCTGCCTTCTGGCGGCGAGTGCATCATCAACAAGATTGCCGCCGATTGTGATCTGCTGCTTGCCGAGGGCTTTATTGAGCCGCACTTCTTTGCCGGTTTCTCTGGTAGCCGCAAGTCCGTCTTGCCTGGCATCGCCAGCTACAAGACCATCATGTACAACCACAACGGTCAGTTTGTGAATGATTCCCACTCGCGTGCCGGCAACCTGTGCCACAACCACGTGAGCGAGGACATGTTTGCTGCCGCCGAGATGGCTCACCTTGCCTTTGTGCTCAACGTGGTGCTCAACGGCAAGCACGAGGTCATCGGCTCCTTTGCCGGCGACATCCACAAGGCGCACGAGGCTGGCTGCGAGTTCGTGAAGAGCCTTGCCGGCGTTGAGCCCGTCGAGTGCGAGATTGCCATTACCACCAACGGCGGCTACCCGCTCGACCAGAACATCTACCAGGCCGTGAAGGGCATGTGCTCTGCCGAGGCTACGCTTCCCGAGGGCGGTGTGATCATCGACGTCGCCGGCTGTGCCGACGGTCACGGTGGCGAGGGCTTCTATCACAACATCGCCGACAACGATCCGGCGGAGTTTGAGCGTGCCTGCATCGACCGTCCTAAGGACGAGACCCTGCCCGACCAGTGGACGAGCCAGATCTTTGCCCGCATCCTGGCGCATCACCCTGTGATCATGGTCACCGACCTGTGCGATCACCAGATGATCAAGGATATGCACATGACGCCGGTCAACACCCTCGATGAGGCGCTCAAGCTCGCCTTTGAGATGAAGGGTGCCGATGCCAAGGTGGCCGTCATTCCCGATGGCCTGGGCGTTGTCGTCGCTCAGCACTAGTACGCGGCCTAAACGAATCGTTTATAACCGACAAGAAAGATAAGGTTTTATGCTTACCAAACTCCTCTGCGAATTCGGCGCAACGGCCCTCATGATCATCTTTGGCGTGGGCGTGCACTGCGATACCGTGCTTAAGGGCACCAAGTATCAGGGCTCCGGCCACATGTTTGCCATCACCACCTGGTCTTTTGGCATCTCGGTTGCTCTGTTTATCTTTGGCGGCGCCGTGTGCATGAACCCCGCCATGGTGCTTGCCCAGTGCATCGTAGGCCTGGTGCCGTGGAGCAGCTGCATCCCCTTCATGATTGCCGATATGCTCGGCGGCTTTGTGGGCGCCGTAATCGCTTGGTTGATGTATGCCGATGAGTTCAAGGCTTCCGATGGTGTCATCGATCCCATTGCTCAGCGCAACATCTTCTCGACCAACCCCACCACCGAGGGCACCAACTATGCCCGCAACTTCTTCTGCGAGGCTATCTGCACCTTCGTGTTCATCAGCGCCATCCTTGCTGCTGCTAACCGTGCTGGCGAGAACGTCCTGATGCTCGCCATCTGCGTCGGTCTGATCGTTTGGGCCGTTGGTATGGGTATGGGCGGCATCACTGGCTTCGCCATGAACCAGGCTCGTGACCTTGGTCCTCGCATGGCCTATCAGGTGCTGCCGATTAAGCACAAGGCTGACAACAACTGGAAGTACGGCCTGCTTGTTCCTGGCATCGCGCCGTTTGTCGGTGCTATTGTGGCCGCGCTGTTTGTGCATGGCTTCTTGGGCATGTTCTAGTCTGAGGCTACATAGTTGTCCGCTGTCCGCATGGGGTAACTTCCCAGCGCGTCCTCGGACATGCAAAAAGGCTCGCTGCGCACTTCGTGCGGCGAGCCTTTTTGCGTCCTGACGCTCCTATTTGGCAAGGTGTTTTTTAGAATCCATCTTGCGCT
>CABSAN010000065.1 GCA_902475785.1 uncultured Collinsella sp. | reverse complement strand
AAAGGGCGGAGGCGGGGCATGCCCCGCCTCTTACACCACATCTCTGTGCGCTACCGCGCGAGGCACGGAAACGATGTCTGGAGCGGCGGAGCGGCTTGGAATTCATCCGTAGAGGTCTTCATCGGCTGCGCCAGGGCCTCTAGGTGCCGGTACAAAAGGAGCGTCCCTAACTGCCGCAGGGGGCGTCGGCCACGGCCGACGCCCCCTGCGGTTGTAAACAGATTTGACTGCGCGTTACTTGTCGGTGCCCAGCTTGCGTGGCTTGTAGGCGAGGGCATTGACGAGTGCGTCGGCGGCGGACTTGACGGCTGCCGGCTGCGGATCGTTGACGTGGTCCTCGGGGTGCACGGGCAGGTCTTTCTTGACCGCATCGTGGATCAGGTTGAGGTATTCGGTCACGCCGGTGGCCGACAGGTGCGTGCCGTCGCCGTCGAACAGGTCGTTGCGGTTGGCGCTGTACCCGTACCAGTCGATAACGCGTACATTCTTGTAGCGCGTGGCGGCGTTGGCGATGGCCTGGTTTGTGGACCCGACCCACGGCTGCGGGCTACGCGTGTTTACAAACACGACAATACGCTGCTCGCCGGCGTCGGCCATGATCGCGTCGACCTGGGCGTCCGTTACCAAGCCGTTGGTGCCCAGCGCAAAGACTACGATCTTGCCGGCAAGGTTCTGCTGGATATAGCCCTCAAATGTCGCGCGGCCCGCATCAAACTGGCGGCCCTTTTCGGCATCGATATGGCTGTGCGGGAACACGCCGTCAAAGGAATCAACGGCGCGCAGCGACACGGAGTCACCGATCATCAACAGGTCGTAGGAGCCATCGGGGAAGCCGTCGTTGTCCTTGTCGGTGTCGTCGGCCGCCTGCTGGTCGGTGGGCGCGGTGTTTTTGGCTTCTTTGTTCAGAACTTCGGCGCCCTCGCCGCTCAGCGCAGACGTCTCGGGCACAAAAATCAGGCCGCCCAGTGCAACGACCAACACGACAGCGCAGGCTGCGCAGACGGGGACGTGCGTGCGTGCCCAGTTGGCGGGCGTGGTGGTGCCATCGCGGAATTCGGCGACGGTGCGGCCGAAGGCGCCCTTCCTAAACGGCGTTTCGATAAAGCGATAGGAGCACTCGGCTACGGCGACCACCAGCAGCACCTGCAAAATGTACTGCCACCAGGGCGTATCGTTGATGTTGGCGACCGGGTTCATGAGCAACAGCAGCGGATAGTGCCACAGGTAGATGCTGTACGAGCGCTTGCCAACCCACACGAGCGGCTCGGCGGACAGCACGCGGGCAACCATTCCCTGGGGCTGCACGCAGGCCGCGATGACCATGAGCGTGAGGATGGAGCATAACAGCGTGCCGCCGCGATACTGGAACGCGGTGTAGCCGTTGGTGAGCGCGACCATGGCGGCAAGGCCAACCAGACCCACGACGCCCAACACATCGATGGATGCGGGCGAGGACCAAAAGCGCACGAGGGCGCTCGGCTGTGCCGGGGCGGTCTCGGCTGATTCGTCGGCCTTCTCGCCAGGCTTGCCCTCGGCGCTCTTGCCGCGCTTGGCGGCGCCAGCCAGGCGATTGAGCCCCAAACGATGTGCGAGACGCACCGGCGCCAGGTCGCGATCGGGGATAAAGGCCATCCAGGCACCCAGCAGCAGCGAGAACACGCGGGTGTCGGTGCCGTAGTACACGCGGCTGGGGTCGGCGGCAGGGTTGTAAAGCACCATCATGGCGAGGGCGGATACCGCGGCAAGGCCCAGAACCACGCGGCGCGTGTTGGGCTTGCTCACATGCATGGATACCATGGCAAACAGCAGTGGCGGCCAAATCAGGTAGAACTGTTCCTCGATGGCAAGCGACCAAAAGTGCGTGAGCGGCGAGGGGTCGCCCAGAGCATTGAAGTACGAGACGTTTTGGGCAATCTGCCACCAGTTGTTGAAGAACAGCAGCGACGGCAGGATGTCGGGGCGCATCTTGGTGAGCATCACGTGGTTAAAGATGGTGCACAACGCGCAGGTCACGAACACTACCGTTACCACGGCGGGGACTAGGCGACGGATGCGGCGAATCCAGAAGCTCTTAAGGTCGATGCGGCCGGTCTTAGCGACTTCGTTGAGCAGCAAGCGCGTGATCAGATAGCCCGAAAGCACAAAGAAGATCGTAACGCCGAGCAGGCCGCCCTGAGCCCACGTGAGGTTGAGGTGATAGAGCACCACCGCGACGACGGCGAGCGTACGCAGGCCGTCGAGCGCAGGAATGTAGCGGGACTTGGGGCGAGCGGGTGCCTGTTCTTTTGCGGCGCTGTTGGTGCGGGCGTCCTTGTTGGTGGGCGTTCGATGCGGGCTCGGGCCGCGTCGCGACTCGCCGGTGCGGCGGTCGGCGTGCGGGCGTTCGTGCGGCGCCTGGTTATCAGGCGCGCGGCGCGGGCCGCGTGGGCTCGATTGTGGGAATTGCTCCATAAAACATCATCCAATGACGAGAATAATCGGCACATATTCATTGTAGCTGCCTGCTCCTGTGAATGCTTGCTGCTGGCGCAACCTCAAGGGTGCGTTCACATCAAAGTGAACTAAAGTTATAGGGGTGCGAGAGCGCGCGATCGACGCCGACGGTGGGCGTAAGGCCTGCAGACGAGGAGGTTTCCATGGCAGACAACGGCATTGTTGCGGTGTTCGGCAGTATGAACATGGACCTTTCGGTGGCGTGCGAGCGCATGCCGCGTGCGGGCGAGACCGTCGGCGGTAGCGGCTTTATCACCAATGCCGGCGGCAAGGGCGCCAACCAGGCTGTGGCAGCTGCGCGCATGGGCGCGCGCACGTGCATGATCGGCGCGGTCGGGCGCGATGCGTTTGGCGATGCGCTGGTGGCGGGGCTTCAGGATGCCGGCGTGGGCGTTGAGTTCGTGGCGCGGCGCGACGACGTGGAGACGGGCACGGCGACCATCATTCGCTGTGAGAGCGACAACCGCATCGTGCTGTCGCCGGGTGCCAACCATGCGCTTGCAGGCGATGATGTGGCCTGTACGCTGAGGCGCCTGGTGGCCGATGGGCTCGACGGAGGCGCCAGCGAGATTGCCCCGGCTGCCGGAAGCGTCTTTATCGGCCAGGGCGAATGTGATCTGATGGCAACGGTCGCGGCGCTCTCTTGCGCCCACAGGCTGGGGTTCTATACGGTCTTTAACCCCGCGCCGGCCTGCGAGTTGCCTGCGGAGGCCTGGCCTGCGGTCGACCTGGTCTGCCCCAACGAGACTGAGTGCCAGGTGCTGACGGGCATCTTGCCCGCGGATGATGCGAGCTGCGTCGCGGCGCTCAATGCCCTGCTCGCCAAGGGTGCCGGAGCTGCGGTCATCACGCTGGGCGGCGCCGGCTCGGTTGCGATCGGCGATGGCGGTGAGCTGCTGCGCATGCCGGCGCTTTCGAGCACGGTAGTCGATACCACGGCCGCCGGCGATACGTTTATCGGCGCGTTGGCGGCGGCTCGCCTAGAGGGCTTGCCGCTCTTTGAGTGCATGGCCGCGGGTGCTCGCGCCTCGGCAGTGACGGTGTCACGCTTGGGCGCTCAGCAGTCGATTCCCACGCGTGCCGAAGTTGAGCGCGTGTTTGATTTAGACGATTTAGTACAAGACGGAGAAGCGGAGTAGAACAATGGCAACCAAGAAGCTGATCCTTGATCTGGATATGGGTGTGGACGATGCGATGGCGCTGGCCTATGCCATCGCGAGCCCCGAGGTGGAGCTCGTGGGCATCACCACGTGCTTTGGCAACGTGCGCGTCGAGCAATCGGCGCACAACTGCCTGGCGGTGCTCGATCTGCTGGGTCGCCCCGAGGTTCCGGTGTACCTGGGCGCCGATCGTCCCATTAAGGCGACTGAGCCCTATACACCGCCGGCGTCCACCACGCTCATCCACGGCAAGAACGGCATTGGCGGGGCGAGCGTGCCCGCGTCGCCGTACGAGCCGGTGGGGGCAACGTCGGCCGACGGTAACGCGGCGGTCGATTATCTGATTGATGCCGCGCGCACCTATGGTCCCGATCTAATCTACGTGGCGACCGGTCCGCTCTCCAACCTAGCACTTGCCTTGGAGCGCGATGCGGCGGCGATGATGTCTATCGGTCGCGTGGTGGTGATGGGCGGCGCCCTGACCGTGCCCGGTAACGTGAGTGCGGGTGCCGAGGCCAACATGGCAAGCGATCCCGAGGCGGCCGATGCCGTGCTGCGTTCGGGCCGCAAGCTCACCATGGTGGGCTTGGACGTGACGCATCGCGTGGTGCTCACGCGTCGCGACATTGCCGGCTGGACGGGTTCGGGCACCATGGCGGGCTGTGCGTTTGCGAGCATGGTCGAACACTACATCGGTTCGTACGAGATGAACGCCCCCTACCTGGGTGGTTGTGCGCTGCACGATCCGCTGGCCGTTGCCGTGGCGATCGACCCCACGCTCGTGGGTGCGCTCGGCTGCAATCTGCGTGTTGATCTGCTGGGCGAGTATCGCGGCCGCACCATCTGCGATGAGCGTCGTGTGGCCGACCCCGACAAGGGCGCACTCGTGGCGCTGACCGTCGACGCCCCGCGCTTCCTGTCCGAGTTCAAGACGCGTATGGCCCGCGTCCTGGGTTAATAGATTTCCGCGCCCCGCCCCATGTAGTCAATTTGGGACGGGGCTTTTTTAGCTACCGAGTAAATGTGCCCGTTGGGGGAATAGTCGTGCCACTTCGCTTGACAACAGGCTAAACTAGCTCATAAACATTTACTACTCTGTTTAGATTGAATTTGCGGTCGTTTAGTTGTCGAGTCACGGGGCGGTCAGGCCCCGATGCTCCGCCACGGCCGTTACTAGGGGGAACAATGGCCAAAGCAAGTGTTCGCGAGATCAGCCGCATCACCGGTTTTTCGCCTGCGACCGTGTCCAACGCACTCAACCGCAAGCGTAGCGTGAGCGAGGAGACCGCCAAGGTCATCCTGGAGTGCGCACAGTCGCTCGGCTACCAGCAATCGACGCAGCTCGAGAGCATCCAGTTTGTGCTTGCGCGCAAGACGGGCGCCATCTTGGACGAGAGCACCTTCCATCCCGCGGTCATCGAGGGCGTGGAGCGCCAGGCGCGCCGTCACGGCATGAGCACGAGCTTTGTCTCGCTCGGCTTTAGCGACCTGGACGCCGTGCGCCCGCAGGTCGAGGGCCTGATTGCCGATCCGGCCGCCGCTATCGTGCTGATGGGTACCGAGCTGGGTGAGGAAGATTACGCCTTGTTTGCCAACGCTGCCGCCCACCTGATCGTGCTCGATGGCTGGAGCGATCGTCAGTACTTTGATGCCGTAGTTATTGCCAACACCGATTCGGTGCTGCGTGCCGTGGACTACCTTATCGAGAAAGGTCACAAGCAAATCGGCTATCTGGCGGGCGACCTTCGTATCCGCAACTTTAAGGACCGCGAGCGCGGCTATCGCCAAGCGCTTGAGGATGCGGGCCTCGAAGCCAATCCGGCATGGCGTGCCACGCTGGGCACCACGCTCGAGGGTGCCTATCGCGACATGGGCGCGTGGCTCGACAGCGTCTCGCGCGACGACCTGCCGACGGCTTTCTTTGCCGAGAACGACGTGCTCGCCGTAGGCGCCATGCGCGCGCTCAACGAGCACGGTATTCGCGTGCCCGAGGATGTTTCGATCATCGGCTTTGACGACCTGTCTTTGGGCGCCTTCTCCAACCCGCCGCTCACCACGGTGCACGTTCCCAAGCACGAGGTGGGCGAGATCGCGGTGCGCCGTCTGGTGGGCAACATCCGCAATCCCAAGAGCTATACCTGCAAGACGGCCGTGTCGACCTATTTTGTCGAGCGCCAGAGCGTGCGTGAAATCTAGGCGGAACGGCGCCAGACCTCAGAGCGGAAAAGTCCGCCAAAGGCAACCGTACATAACGCTACCAAGAGAGGGTCCTTCGGGGCCCTCTTTTTGTTGCCCTTGTATGTTCAGATTGTTTACATACCGTTTAGGCTGATTTCTCTACCGTTTACGGGACTTTCGCGCTAAACTTCTAAACAGAAGAGTAAAACATTTAGTAAACAGAACAAAACGAAACATGCGTCTGTTTACTGAACATGTGATTAGGGGAGGACGTACATGGACAAGATCAAGCTCGGCTTTGTGCCCACGCGCCGCAGTATCTTTAGCGCGCCGGACGCGATCAAGTATCGCGGCCTTACGGCTGATCGCCTGCGCGAGATCGGCGTCGACATCGTGGATATCGATGACATCAATGACGAGGGCCTGCTGTTCGACGACAGCCATATCGAGCCTATCGTCAAGAAGTTCCGCGCCGAGGGCGTCGATGGCATCATGCTGTGCCACGCCAACTTTGGCACTGAGTACGTTTGCGCTCGCCTTGCCCGCGAGCTCGGCCTGCCCGTGCTACTGTGGGGCCCGCGCGACGAGCGCCCCGAGCCCGACGGCACCCGTCTGCGCGATAGCCAGTGCGGCCTGTTCGCCACCGGCAAAGTGTTGCGCCGCTTCCAGGTGCCCTTTACCTACATGACCAATTGCCGTCTGACCGACCCCGAGTTCGAGCGCGGCGTCTGGGACTTTTTGGCCGTGTGCAACGTGGTCAAGACCTTCAAGCACACCCGCATCCTGCAGATGGCCACCCGCCCCTTCGACTTCTGGTCGACCATGTGCAACGAGGGCGAGCTGCTCGAGAAGTTCAACATCCAGCTTTCGCCCATCCCCATGACCGAGCTTGTCCAAGCCGTGCGCGACGCCCAGGCCGACGAGCAGGCCATGACCGCCATGCTCGCCCACATCGCCGACAGCTTTGAGATCTGCATCCCCGAGGACAAGGTCCCCGCGGTCGCCGGTCTTGCCATCGCCATGAAGAGCCTGGTCGAGAAATACGGCTGCAACGCCGGAGCCATCCAGTGCTGGAACGCTCTGCAGGACGAGCTGGGCATTATGCCCTGCGCCGCCAACGCCATCCTCAACGAGATGGGTATCCCTATCGTCTGCGAAACCGACATCCACGGCGCCATCACCGCGCTCATGGTCGAGGCAGCCGATCTTGGCCGTCATCGCGGCATGTTCGCCGACTGGACCGTGCGCCATCCCGATAACGAGAACGGCGAGCTGCTGCAGCACTGCGGCCCCTGGCCCTGCAGCTGCGCGGCCGTCAAGCCCAAGCTCACCTACCCGCTGGCATTCGATCACCCCGGTGCGCTGACGGCCGAGGCCAAGCACGGTGACCTCACCCTTGCCCGCTTTGACGGCGACAACGGCGAGTACTCGCTGCTGCTGGGCAACGCCCGCGGCATCGACGGCCCGGCCGGCATGGGCACCTATCTGTGGGTCGAGGTCGAGAACCTCAAGCGCCTCGAGGCCAAGATTGTCGAGGGCCCCTACATCCACCACTGCGTCGCTATTCACGCCAACGTGGTGCCGGTGCTCTACGAGGCGTGCAAGTACATCGGCATCCAGCCCGACCTGTACGACCCCATCGAAGAAGACGTTAAAGCCTACCTGCGAGGAGAGTAGAAATGGCAACTATCGAAGAGCTTGAGTCCCTGCGTTGGGATCTTCGCCGCGATTGCGTCGATATCATCATGGCTGGCGCTGGCGGCCACATCGGCGGCGACATGTCGGTGATCGACGCCCTCATGACCCTCTACGCCAACCATCTCAACATTTCGCCCGAGACCGTCGACGATCCCAACCGCGACCGCTTCGTGCTCTCCAAGGGCCACGCCATGGAGGCTTACTACGCGGTGCTCTGCCACGAGGGCTATCTTGACCTCGACGACGTCAAGGCCCGCTTCTCCAAGTTCGGCAGCCCCTACATCGGCCATCCCAACAACAAGCTCAAGGGCATCGAGATGAACTCCGGCTCGCTGGGTCACGGCCTGCCCGTTGCCGTGGGCATGGCGCTCGCCGGCAAGATGGACGGCCGCGACTACCGCGTCTACACCATCATGGGCGACGGCGAGCTTGCCGAGGGCTCGGTCTGGGAGGGCGCCATGAGCGGCGGCAACTACCAGCTCGATAACCTGTGCGCGCTCGTGGACCGCAACCGCTTGCAGATCAGCGGCAGCACCGAGGACGTCATGAAGCAGGATTCGCAGGAGGAGCGCTGGGCTGCCTTTGGGTGGAACGTGCTGTCCATTCCGGGCAACGACGTCCAGGCTATTGACGCTGCGCTGACGCTTGCTGCCGAGACCAAGGGTAAGCCCACGGTCATCATCCTCAACACGGTGAAGGGCTACGGCTCACCCGTCATGGAGGACAAGGCCAGCTGGCATCATCACCTGCCCAACGATGAGGAATATGCCCAGATCATCGCCGATTTCGCTGCCCATAAGGAGGCCATCAATGGCTAACAAGATCGCCAATCGCAAGGTTATCTGCGACACGCTGCTCGAGGCCGCGAAGACCGATAAGGATATCGTCGTCCTGTGCTCCGACTCCCGCGGCTCCGCGTCGCTCACGCCGTTCTTCGATCAGTATCCCCAGCAGTCCGTTGAGGTCGGCATCGCCGAGCAGGACCTGGTGAGCATCGCCGCCGGCATGGCTTCGTGCGGCAAGAAAGCCTGGGCTGCCTCGCCGGCGTCCTTTGTGACCACGCGCTCGTATGAGCAGTGCAAAGTCGACGTCTCGTACTCCAACACCAACGTCAAGCTCATCGGCATCTCGGGCGGCGTGTCCTACGGCGCCCTGGGTATGAGCCACCACTCCGCGCAGGATATCGCCGCCATGAGCGCGATTCCCAACATGCGCGTGTATCTGCCGAGCGATCGCTTCCAGACCGCCGAGCTCGTGCGTGCCCTGGTGGCCGATAACAAGCCGGCCTATATCCGCGTGGGTCGCAATCCGGTCGAGGACGTGTACACCGAGGACGAGTGCCCGTTCCAGATGGATCGTGCCACCTGGGTGCGTCGCGGCACCGATGTGACGCTTGTCGCCACCGGTGAGATGGTCCGCCACGCCGTGGACGCCGCCGATTTGCTGGCCGAGCAGGGTATCTCGGCAACGGTGCTCGACATGTACTGCGTCAAGCCGCTCGACACCGAGGCCGTGATTGAGGCAGCCGGCGCCACGCGCGCCGTCGTGACCGTCGAGGAGCACAGCCCCTTCGGAGGCTTGGGCTCTATGGTCGCGCAGGTGGTGGGCGAGCATTGCCCGCGTCCGGTCAAGTGCCTCTCCCTGCCCGACGCGCCGGTCATCACCGGCACGAGCCCCGAGGTCTTTGCACACTACGGCCTGACGGGCGAGGGAATCGCCAAGACGGTCGCCGACTTCCTCGGCAACTAGTAGACACAGACACTGCGCGGCCGCCAAGCACCGCACCTTGCCGTTCAAACCGTCGTTTGCGTACGCAAAGTACGCGGCGCTCCTCTTTCACGGCAATCTGCGGCACTTGGTGGTCGCTCGCTCCTTGTCCGTCAGGTTTTAGTTTTTGAATCGGCGGGGGAGACAGGAGAGTACATGAGCAAATACATCATCGGAATCGATCAATCCACGCAGGGCACCAAGGCGCTGCTGGTGGACGAGGGCGGCCATTTGATTCATCGTGCCGACCGTTCGCATCGCCAGATCGTCAACGAGGCCGGCTGGGTGAGCCATGATCCGGCCGAGATTGCCGCCAATGTGCTGGCCGTGGCGCGTGCCGTGGTGGAGGAGACCGGGGTCGATCCGGCCGACATCGCCGGCATCGGCATCTCCAACCAGCGCGAGACCACCGTTGCTTGGAACCGCACGACGGGCGAGCCGCTGTGCGACGCCGTGGTGTGGCAGTGCGCCCGCGCCCGCGAGCTGTGCGACAAGCTGGCCGCGCGCGAGGGTGTGGCCGACCTGGTGCGCGACACGACGGGTCTGGTACTCTCGCCCTACTATCCGGCGGGCAAGATGGCCTGGATTCTCGCGAACGTTCCCGCGGCTGCCGAGGCCGCGGCAGCGGGCCAGCTTTGCCTGGGCACCATCGATGCCTGGGTGGTCTGGACGCTCACGGGCGGCGTGGAGTTCCGCTGTGACTGGTCCAACGCCAGCCGCACGCAGCTCTTTGACCTGCGCCGTGGCTGCTGGAGCGAGCCGGTGTGCGAGGCCTTTGGCGTCGACGTGGCCTGCCTGCCGCAGGTGACCGATTCGGACGGCCTGTTCGGCACGACGAATCTGGGCGGCTTTTTGCCGGCGCCCGTGCCCATTCACGGCGTGCTGGGCGACAGCCACGCGGCCTTGTTCGCGCAGGGCTGCCACAGCCGCGGTATGGCCAAGGCGACCTATGGCACCGGCAGCTCGGTCATGATGAACGTCGGCGACGAGTTCGTCGCCAGCTCGCACGGGCTTTCGAGCTCGCTTGCATGGCGCATGGACGGCGTGACCGAGTACGTGCTCGAGGGCAACGTGAGCTACGCCGGTGCCGTCAAGACCTGGCTGCGCGACGACCTGGAGCTCATCAACAACCCCGAGGAAGTCACCGACCTGTGCTACGCCGCCAATCCGGCGAGCCGCGTCTACTTTGTGCCGGCGTTTACCGGTTTGGGCGCGCCACACTGGGCGAGTGACGCCGAGGGCTGCGTCTTTGGCATGACGCGCACCACGGGTCGCGCGGAATTCGTGAAGGCCGCCGACGAGTCGATTGCCTATCAGATCTTTGACGTGATCGATGCGATGGTCGAGGATTCGGGCGCGGCATTGGCCGAGCTTCGTGTTGACGGCGGTCCCACGCGCGACGCGTACCTGATGCAGTTTGAGAGCGACTTGGTTGGTTCGCCCATTCGCATCGCGAGCAACGACGAGATGAGCGGTCTGGGTGCGGCCTGGGCCTGCGGCATTGCGCTGGGCGTGTACACGCGCGATGTCGTCGACGTCTACGGCGCCCGCGGCATCGTGGAGCCCGCCATGACCGCCGACGAACGCGCCAAAAAGATCGCCGGCTGGCGCCACGCTGTCAAATCAACGATTGCATACACTGCCTAGCATGATTTTTCCGGGACGTGTCTCTATAGTTTTGTCAAGCGCGTGCTTCGCGCCATTTCGGCATGAC
>CABSAN010000064.1 GCA_902475785.1 uncultured Collinsella sp. | reverse complement strand
AACTGCGGGAATGGCCTATTTGCTCAATGTGTTCGGCTGAGATCGGAAATCAACCGGAAAATCGCTGCTTGCCGGTCGTGAGGTCAATAATTGTTGGCGAGCGGCTATACGAAAAGGGCCAGGATCTAAACCCCGGCCCTTCTGGCATGTCTATGATTGCTGTCGAGTTCGGCGGACGGCCTAGAACGTCTGCTCGTAATCGCTGTGCTTTTTTGCCGAACGCACCAGGAACTCCTGGTTGGTATTGGTGCCCTTGAGACCCTTGATAAACGACGCGGCCGCGCGCTCGGTATTGTTCATGCCGGCGAGGATACGGCGCAGGCCAAAGACAAACGGGCGCATCTGCTCGTCGACCAGCAGATCCTCGTTGCGCGTGCCCGAGGCAACGGGATCGATGGCCGGGAAGATACGGCGGTCGGCCAGGTCGCGGTCGAGCTTGAGCTCCATGTTGCCGGTACCCTTGAACTCCTCAAAGATGACCTCGTCCATCTTGGAGCCGGTATCGATAAGGGCGGAGGCGAGAATGGTGAGCGAGCCGCCGTTCTCGATGTTGCGGGCAGCGCCCAAGAAACGCTTGGGCGGATACAGGGCCGCCGAATCGACGCCGCCCGAAAGGATGCGGCCCGAGGCGGGCGCGGCCAAGTTGTAGGCGCGAGCAAGGCGCGTGATGGAGTCGAGCACCACCACGACGTCGCCACCAAGCTCCACGATGCGCTTGGCGCGCTCGATCACGAGCTCTGCCACACGAGTGTGGTTTTCGGCGGGCATATCGAAGGTCGAGGCCACGACCTCGCCCTTGATGGAGCGCTGCATATCGGTGACCTCTTCGGGACGCTCGTCGACGAGCAGGCAGATGAGGTGAACCTCGGGATTGTTGATCGAGATAGACTGGCAGATCTTCTTGAGGATCGTGGTCTTGCCGGCTTTTGGCGGCGACACGATCAGGCCGCGCTGGCCCTTGCCGATCGGCGACACGATGTCAATGGCGCGACCGGTGATGGAATCCTTGCCGTGCTCCATACGCAGTGGCTCATTGGGATAGACCGGGGTAAGGTCGCCAAACTTGGGGCGGTTACGGGCCTGCTCGGGATCAAGACCGTTGACGGTTGTGATCTTGGCGAGGCCGGCGCGCTTGTCGCCGCCGCGCGAAGGACGAAGCGAGCCCTCGATCACGTCGCCCGTACGCAGGCGTGCGGAGCGGATGAGATATGCGGGAACAAAGGCGTCGTCGCTGGACTTCATGTAGCCGTGAGCATGGATGATGCCGGAACTGTCCGGGCGAATCTGCAGAATGCCCTTGATGTCACGGAAGCCCTCGGCCTTCGCAGCGGTGGTGTAGATTTCCTCGACGAGCTCGGCCTTCTTCTTGCCGGTCGTCTCAATCTCGAACTCCTTGGCCTTTTCGCGCAGCTCAGCGACCTTCATGGCCGCGAGCTCCTCGCGCGAAAGCGTAGGCTCGGTCGGGGCGGCGTTGCGCTCCTTGTTGCGCTGCTTGCGATCGCGCTGACGGTTGCGGCGGTCGTTGTTGCGCTCGTCTTTGCGCTCGTTACGCTCGTCGTTGCGCTTGTGCTGACGGCGGTTGGGGCGGGCGTTCTCGTCGGTCTCGGCAGGCGCAGTGCCATCGGCGGCAGCGGCATCGGCGTTGTTCGAGGCCTCGCCGTCAGACTTGCCATCGATGACGGAACCGGCATCGGCATCGGCCTGATGCTCGGCAGCCTTGGCCTTTGCAGACTTCTTACGCGTACGCTTGGGCTTCTCGGTTACCGGCTGATCGGCGCTCTCGGTCTCGGGAGCGACGTCAGAGGTTGCCTCGACGGCCTCGTTGCCAGAATCCTCGGACGCGTCCCTTTTTGCGCCCTTGGCCTTGGTCGAGCGCTTGGAAGCGGTACGGCGGCTACGACCGGGGCGAACATCGGCGGGCTCGCCCTCGGCGGGTGCGCCGGCCTCGGCGGCAGCGGCGTCCTGGACGGGAGCGTCGACGACGGGCGCGGGTGCGGCGGCCATCGCGGCGTCCTGAGCTGCGGCTGCTGCAGCGGCGGCGGCAGCTTTCTCGGCCTCGACGAAGGCCTTGGGCTTGCGGCCGCGACGGTGCGGGCGAAGAGCGGGATCGACAACGGGAACCTCGTTGGCCTCGACAGGTGTTGCAGACTCAGAGGGCTGCGCACCCTCCCCTACTGCAGAACGAGTCAGAGCTTCACCGGACTCTTGAGCCGCCTGCCCAGCATCCTGCTGAGACTTGGCCGCACGACGACGCGTGCGCGGAGCCGACTTCTCGGTCGGCTGCCCCGCGGCAGGGACCTCGGTGGCCGCAGGCGCCTCGGAGACGACCGGCGCTGCAAGCTCGGTCAGTGCCGCGGCCTCGCGCTCGGCAGCACGACGACGGGCGCGAACAACCTGAGCCTCGCTAATCTGCGCCAGCGCACGGGCCTGCGCGACCTCATCGGAAATGGGTGCGGAAGGATCGGCAACGGTGCGCTTGGTTCGCGTCGCGCGCGTGGTACGGCGCTTGGGCTTGGCAGCATCCTCGTCGTCAGCGGCGGGCTTAGGCGCACGGCGCGTGCGCTTGCGCTTTACGGGCGCGGCATCCTCTTCGGCGGCAGGGGCAACTCCCTCGCCAGCGGCAGGCGCGACCTTCTCAGCCGATGCGGGCGTAGGCGTCGAAGCGGCCTTGGAGGCCTCAGGAACCGATGCCTGCACCGGCGCGGGCATCGCGGCCTGGTCCGACGCAACCGGTGCAGCGGGAGCGGTTTGCGCCGTCGTTATTTCGTTTTCTTGCTGTTGATCAGACACAGTGTTTGCTCAACTTTCTTTTCAAGCCCTGTGATCACATGCTCCCTGCATATACCTTCAGGGCGGCTAAACAGTCTAGCTCCGTACAAAAACGACGGACATCATTGATCTGTATCGAAATGATTGCGTCAACTACGCAGGGTTAGTGTAGCACAACCGCAACCACCTGCAACTTAGTCATCGGGGACGTTCTTAAACGACTAGCCAAAAGGGACACTCTTTACAAAGCCACGAGCGGCGATGTCCACCTCTCATAAGTTGCGGTGAAAGAGTTCCTGAAAAACCCGGCAGCCGCCCCAAACAGGAACTATTCCACCGCAACTTATATGGAGAGGCCAGCCGAGCCCCCAAAGATCGTGGTGACCACGAGGCACGAGAGCGGAATCGTCGGTCCCAGGATCAGCTCGCCACGAATCACGCCCATCTACTACGTTTGACCCGCGACCCCTAACCATTCCCTCGATCTTCCTAAGATCGCAAGCCCGTTACCTTCGGTTTTAATATCGCACCTTTCGACATGGTTCGGAGTATACGACTACACGTAGTAGATAACCCCAATTCGTGGCGGACGGTTTCGTACCGCTCTCCCCCGGACAAAAATGATCCGTTTTCCTCCGTCCCCAAGGGGTCATTTTCAAAACTATGCCGGATTACGGGGCCAGAATGATGCAAGCCAACCATACCCTGCATTTTCAAGAAACAATAGGCCGTCTACCTGCAGTTTTAATTTCGCTATTGGCGCCATGGTCGCCAGTTGGCGATTCAGCCCCGTAAACCGGTATAGTTGCGTCTTTGTAGCATTTTCCAACACGCCAAAAAGCCCCGCCAAACGCAAAAAGCCCGACCTCCGCATGGAGATCGGGCTTAAAGGGCTCAGCAAAGCCGAACCTACACGGTCAAATGACCCGCAAATTACATCTGCTCGGGTGCGGAAACGCCAACAAGGGTAAGCACCAGGGCGAGCGTCACGCGGACAGCGTCGCAAGCGGCCAGACGGGCGCGCGAAAGCTCGGGGTCGACGGGACGGCCCTCGCTCGGCAGAACCTGGCAGGCAGCATAGAAGCTGTGGAAGTCGCCGGCGAGCTCCTCGGCAAAGTGCGTCAGACGGAACGGAGCGCGGTCGCGAGCGCAGCTGGCGATGAGGTCGGTGAGCTCGTTGAGCTTACGCGAAAGGGCGAGCTCGGTCGGGTCGGTCAGCAGCGAGTAATCGACGTTCTCACCGATAGCCTTGGCGGCGACGGCCTTCATGCCCATCTCGTCAGCCTGCTCGGGCGTAACGTCGGCGGCACGACGCAGGATGGAGCACACGCGGGCGTGAGCGTACTGCACGTAGTACACCGGGTTGGAGTTGTCGCGCTTCTTAACGGCCTCGATGTCGAAGTCGACCATCTGGTTGGAGCTCTTGGAGATGAGCGTGTAGCGGGCGGCGTCAGAGCCGACCTCGTCGACGAGCTCCTGCAGGGTCACCATGGTGCCCTTGCGCTTGGACATACGGACGGGCTTGCCGTTGCGCAGCAGGTTGACGAGCTGGCCCAGCAGAACCTCGAACTTGCCGGGGTAACCGAGAGCGTCGCAGACGCAGCGGACACGCTCGATGTAGCCGTGGTGGTCGGCGCCCCAGATGTCGATGACGTGGTCGACGCGCTGGAACTTATCCCAGTGATAGGCAACGTCGGAGGCGAAGTAGGTGTACTCGCCATCGGACTTAATCAGAACGCGGTCCTTGTCGTCGCCCAGGTCGGTGGAGCGGAACCACAGGGCGCCGTCCTTGGTGTAGAGATAGCCCATCTTGTCGAGCTTCTCAAACGCGCGGTCGACGGCGGAGGTGCCGGCGGTCTCGCCCTCGGTGTCCTTCACATACAGCGAGCGTTCGGAGAACCAACGATCGAAGTCGCAGTTGACGGCGTGGCAGAGGTCGCGCATGTTGTCGACCATCTTCACGTAACCGCGCTCACGGAAGCTCTCCATGCGCTCCTGCGGATCGGCCTCGACCCACTTGTCGCCGTCGGTGCGCCAGAACTCGGCGGCCTCGTCGATGATGTAGTCGCCGCCGTAGGAGTCCTTGCCCAGCGTCTCGGCAAAGTTATCCTGGTACGGATGGGTCTCGGGATGCTCATCGTTCTCGTCGGCAACAAAGGCATCGCGGTCGGCGATCAGCAGCTTGTGAGCCTCGTCGATACCCACGCCCTGCTTGGCGATGATGTCGGCAAGCTGCATGTAGCGCGTGCTGATGGAGTTGCCGAAGGTGTTCATCTGCGAGCCGTGGTCGTTGATGTAGAACTCACGCTGGATGTCGTAACCGGCGTGGCCCATAACACGGCAGAGGGAGTCGCCCAGCGCGGCCCAGCGGCCGTGGCCGATGTGCATGGGGCCGACGGGGTTGGCGGAAACGAACTCGACCTGGGTCTTCAGGCCGCCGCCGACGTTGGACTTAGCGAAGTCCATGCCCTTCTCGCGGGCCTCGCCGAAGATGGCGTTCTTGACGGCGACGGAGAGGTAGAAGTTGATGAAGCCAGGACCTGCGATCTCGACCTTCTCGATCGAGGGGTCCTCGGGCATATGGGCAACGACGGCCTCGGCGATCTTGCGCGGAGCGCAGTGAGCCAGCTTGGCGGACTTCAGGGCCATGGTGGAGGTCCACTCGCCATGAGAAGTGTCAGCCGGTCGCTCGATGGCGCAATCGTCAAGTTCAAATGCGGAAAGGTCGCCGGCCTCCTGGGCCGCAGCAAGCGCAGCGCGTACCAGCTCTTCAATCTTCTCGGGCATAGATCCTCCTTGTGTTAAAGCCCCCGAGCTCTTGGTCACTCGTAGGGCAAAAGACAGAGTTTGTAGCACTCTATCACAAGCGACGCACACTGTCGCAGGGTAAAGCCAATCGAAATTGCATATGCACAAAAATGACTACCGCTCTTGCGCGGTGGTACAAAGTTGGCGGTTTGCCTGCAATTTATACACGTTCTGGAAATGCATAAACGCATGAATAAGCCGTTTTATTTATCGAATACTCTTACCTATCAGAGTTGTGTGCTTTTCCTGCATAAAGTGAAGGTTTGCGCACGTCAGCGTGTTATTCTAGACATACGTAAATTCGTATAAGTTGGAGGTAGCATGTTCTCAATCGGTCAACACGTCATTCATCCGGGTCAGGGAGTCTGCACCGTCGTCGGTTTTAGGGACGACACGCCGCAGCCCATGTTGTTGCTCGAGACCAAGCAGGGACATGCGCAGACGATCCTCATGTACCCCGTGGCGCAGGCCGACCGTCTGCATGCCGCCATCTCCCAGCAAGATGCCGAGCACCTGCTGAGCCACTACAACGAGTTGGAGTGCGACACCTTTACCGAGCGCAACAGCTCGCTCGAGGAGACGCACTTTAAGCAGCAGCTTAAGCTGGGTGCGCCCGAGACGGTCCGCGTGGCAAAAACCATGATGCACCGTATTCGCCAGGCCGAGGAAGCAGACAAAAAACCCAGCTCCTACTACATGCGCGTACTCAAGGAAGCCAAGCGCCGCTCCATCGAGGAGTTCGCCGTGGCCCTGGGCGTCACCGAGGAGGACGCCGAAGCCCGCCTAGCCCAAGCCGCCCTCAACTAACCCATCCGCACCAAAAACCACCACAAAGGGGACAGGCACCTTTGTGGTGGTTTTCTTGTTCTAGTAGTATTCATTCTTATCGATACCCACGAGCACAAGGAGTCCCTTATGGCAGAGCCGCTTACCGCCGGAATCACCCGCGACCGCGCGTTCGAACTGCTCAACGAGCACAACAAGGACCCGTTCCACATCACCCATGGCGAGACGGTCGAGGGCACTATGCGCTACTTTGCGCGCGAGTTCGACCCCGAGAACGAGGAGTTTTGGGGCATCGTCGGTCTGCTGCACGACCTGGATTGGGAGGAGCATGAGGACGACCCCATGAACCACACCATCTATGCCGCCGAGATTCTTGAGGGCGAAGGTGCGTCTCCCGAGCTTATCCGTGCCATCCAGACACACACGTCCGACTTCAACTCTTCGCTGCCCAAGCCCGAGCTGCAGATGGAAAAGATCCTGTTTGCCTGCGATGAGCTCACCGGCCTGATTGGCGCCGCCGTCATCATGCGCCCGAGCAAGAGCGTCATGGACTTTACGACCAAGTCGCTCAAAAAGAAATTCAAGGACAAGCGCTTTGCCGCCGGCTGCTCGCGCGACGTAATTTCGCAGGGCGCCGAGATGCTGGGCTGGGAGCTTCCCGAGCTCTTCGACCGCACCATCGCAGCCATGCAGTCCTTCGCCCCCGACCGCGACACCTTCCAGGCCTAACCGCTCACGCCACCTAAAACCACCACAAAGGGGACAGGCACCTTTGTGGTGGTTTTTATTTGCATCGGAACTAACCTGCCTTGCGAATTGACCACTCCCCCACGCCCGTCAAGCGCTGGATCTGACGGATTGAAAGGCCGGCCCTCCGCATTGCAGCCAAAATCTCGTTTCGTTTGACTTTATCGAGAGCCTTGACATCGGAAAGCTCGCTCAGACCGAACGAGCGAATCAGAGATAACCCCACATCCAGGGCTTCATCCTCATCGATGCGTCCACCCGTTGGTGGACGAACGACCACACCATTCGATGCGCTCATAAAAGCCTGATAGTCACGAACGCGCGGAAACGCAAAGCGAACAAACGCTAAATCGACCGTCGCAATGGCCGGGTCGCGTTCAACATAATCCAGATGGCTGCTCCATCGATACTCGTCGAACAGACAAATCCCGGCCTTTTGCGGATTGAAATGCACATATCGAATAGCATCGAGAAGATACTCATCGCTCAAAATAGGAGCGCTCGAAAATCTGTCCTGAAAAACATGGCCGACATGCCCATGCCGACGGTTATACCATGTCGCGTAGCAAGACATGACAAGATGCATGGCCTCGCTCACGTTATCATCGGGATCGCTTACAACAAGATGCACATGGTTGCCCATCAGACACCAAGCGATAAGTTTGATGTTGAATCGTAATACCGAGGACCGAACAAGTGACAGCAGCCGCTTCCTGTCTTCATCGTCCTCAAACAGGAGCTGTTTGCCGTTGCCTCTCATCGTAATGTGATACAGGCCAATCTGCGATTTCTGCCGCGGTTTTCTTGACATGGGCATCTCCTTGCTCTCATATCAAAACATACCGCCGCAGCGCATGCAAAGCAGCGAGAATCTACTCACCGATTATGCCGTCCACCTGCCGAAATGTCATCTATTGCTTAACGAAAATATGCTTAGATACACTTGAGCAACGAACGAGTGCGCGAACAAGCAAAAACCACCACAAAGGTGCCTGTCCCCTTTGTGGTGGTTTTCGTTTATACGGAGTTTAGGGGCGGACCTGGCCGGTGCCGCGGAGCTTGTATTTGTAGGTGGTGAGGGCCTCGGCGGCAAAGGGGCCGCGGGCGTGGAGCTTTTGGGTCGAGATGCCGATCTCGGCACCCAGCCCAAACTCGCCGCCGTCAGTGAAGCGCGTGCTGGCGTTGGCATACACGGCCGAGGCATCGACCGCATCCAGGAAGCGCTCGCAGGCATCCTCGTCCTCGGCAACGATGGCTTCGGAGTGCATGGTGCCGTAGCGGTTGATGTGTGCAATGGCCTCGTCCTCGTTTGCCACGACCTTCACGCTCATCTCGAGCGCCAGGTACTCGCGACCCCAGTCCTCCTCAGTCGCGGCGACGTAGTTGTCGCCCTCGGCAAGCCCGGCGTCGGCGCATGCGGCGCACGTGGCCTCGTCGCCGTGAATGAGCACGCCGTGGTCGTGCAATACAGCAACGACCGCAGGCAAAAACGCATCGGCCACAGCACGGTCGACCAGCAGCGACTCGGCGGCATTGCACACGCCTACGCGCTGGGTCTTGGCATTAACGATAATGTTGAGCGCCTTATCAAAGTCGGCGGATTCATGCACGTAGATGTGGCAGTTGCCCGTGCCCGTCTCGATCACCGGCACAAGCGACTCGCGCACGCAGCGCTGGATCAGGCCTGCACCTCCGCGCGGAATGAGTACGTCGACAATACCGCGGAGCTTCATGAGCTCGCCGGTAGCCTCGCGGTCGGTGGACTCGATCATCGACACGGCCTCGCGCGGGAAGCCCTTGGCCTCGAGCGCATCGGCCAGCAGCTCGGCGATCATGGCACACGAGTGATAGGCCAGCGAGCCGCCGCGTAGAATGCAGGCGTTGCCGGTACGGATGCAGATGCCTGCGGCGTCGGCCGTCACGTTGGGGCGCGCCTCGTAGACCATGGCGACCAGGCCCAACGGCACGCTCACGCGGGTCAGGTCCACACCGCTCGCAAGCACGCGGTGGTCGAGCACGCGGCCGACGGGATCGGGCAGCTCGGCGAGCTTCTCCAAACCGGCGGCCATGCCCTCGACGCGCTCAGGCGTCAGCAGCAGACGGTCGAGCAGACCGGCTGAAGTGCCCGCATCGCACGCGGCGGACATATCGAGCTCGTTAGCGGCGACGATGGAGTCGACACCGTTGCGCAGTGCTGCGGCCATGGCGCGCACGGCCTCCTGACGCTGCTCATCGCTCGCCGTGGCAAGCGAGGCCGACGCTGCCTTGGCGGCAACGGCAAGATCGTGGACATACGTGGCTATATCGACCGACATGGACGGCCCTTTCTCCTAGAAGTTTGCAACCATGGTAGCCGATTTGCGCATGGCCTCGCCCGCGGCGGTAGAATTGGTCAACCCGAAACACCGCAACGAACGGAAGACTCACATGGCCCTCATCACTTCGTACCACGTCCCCGGCCTTTATGTCGAGGACCACAGCATCGACGTCCCCCTTGACTGGCGCGGCCTGGAGCCGATGCTCCTGGCCGTCGGCAGCACCATGCGCCGCGGCGCCATGCCGGCACCAATCGCCGGCGCGCCCGAGAGCATCAAGCTCTTCTACCGCGTGGTTTGCGCGCCCGACCGCATCAACGACGATCTGCCGCTGCTCCTGTTTTTGCAGGGCGGCCCCGGCGGCGAG
The DNA here is from genome assembly GCA_902475785.1 of uncultured Collinsella sp. Classification (GTDB taxonomy): domain Bacteria; phylum Actinomycetota; class Coriobacteriia; order Coriobacteriales; family Coriobacteriaceae; genus Collinsella. The sequence continues at coordinate 1,424 of CABSAN010000064.1, read as the reverse complement.
AGCCCGCGTCCGCTGTCGCCCACAAGCGACGGCTGGATCGAGGAGGCCGTCAAGCACTTCCGCGTGGTCCTTCCCGACCAGCGCGGCACCGGACGCAGTAGCTGCGTGGACGGGCGCACGATTGCCGCCTTGGGCGATCGCGCCGAGGCAGCAGGCGCCAATGCGGCCCGCTCGCAGGCGGACTTCCTCAAGCGCCACCTCGCCAGCTCCATCGTGCGCGATTTTGAGTACCTGCGCCTGGTGGGCTTTGGCGGCAAGCCGTGGGTCACGCTCGGCCAGAGCTACGGCGGCTTTTTGACGTTGAGCTATCTGTCGCTCTTCCCCGAGGGCGTGGCGGCAAGCTTTACCTGCGGCGGCATTCCGCACGTGCCGGCGAGCGCCAGCGAGGTCTACGCGCACACCTTCCCACGCATGGCAGCCAAGACGCAGCAGTATTACGACCGCTACCCCGCCGACGTCGAGCGCGTGGCAGCCCTGGCCGATGCGCTTGAGGAGCAGAAGCCCGCGCTGCCCGACGGCTCGCCAATGACGGTGGAGCGCCTGCAGCTTATGGGCAGCGACTTTGGCATGAAGCCGAGCTTTGAGCGCATGCATTGGATTATCGATCACGCTTTTGTTGACGGCGACGGCACGCTGACCTGCGGCGCCTCGGTATCTGACAGCTTTTTGATGCGCGCCTTCGAGCGCACCAACACGCGCACGAATCCGCTGTACTGGACGCTTCAGGAGTTCATCTACGCCGACGGCGACACCATGCCCATTCGCTGGGCCGCGGCAGAAGAGAAGGCACACCGTGCCGAGTTCGACACGCTCGCGCGCCCGCTCATGTTTACCGGCGAGGCCATGTTCCCGTGGATGTTTGAGCAGATGCCCGAGCTCAAGCCCTTCAAGCCCGCCATGGACCTGCTGATGGAAGACACAAGCTGGGACAAGATCTACGACCCGCAGCGCCTGGCCTGCAACGAAGTGCCGCTCCAGGCCGCGGTGTATTTCGACGACATGTACGTGGATTCGGACCTGCAGCTCGACACGCTCAGCCGCGTGGGCAACTCACATGCCTGGGTGACCAACGAGTTCGAGCACGACGGTCTGCACGGCAGCGTGGTGTTCAAGCGCCTCTTCGACGAAGCCCTCAACCGCGGAGACCTGCGTCAGATCTTCTAACAAAAGAGAGTCCCCACCTGCCGGCACAAAAAGAACGTCCCCAGGTGCCGGCACGAGAAAGACAGCGCTGCGGGAAACGATCCGCAGCGCTGTCTTTCTTTATGCAAAGACAATTAAGTTGTCTCGATGGATCGCGGGCTTCTCGGCCAGGTTAGCGAGCAGGCGGTTGCTGGCGATCTGGTCCTGGCGGCGGCCGGCTGCAAGCTCCAGCACGTCCGAATCGGCCTCGGCGATACCGCGGGCGACGACCATACCGCTCG
>CABSAN010000063.1 GCA_902475785.1 uncultured Collinsella sp. | reverse complement strand
AACTGCGGGAGCGTGCCGTCAGCTCAATGTGTTCGGTTGGGATCGGAAATCAACCCTATCCGAATGATGTACGCATCCCTTGGGATCGTTTCGCCTGACCAGGGCCATCTTCAGCGCCTCATCGGCCAGCTCGGCAGGCGCCTCTTCCACGCGTAATAGCCCTGGCGGGTCACCTATGCAACCAAAGATACAAAAGGAATCGAATGGCCAGAGAGGATTGCCCTTACCGATGCTCGATTCTTGACAGGCAAACTCAAGCCTCGTTAATATTACATGGTTTGCCAGACCGAATTAACAAAGGAGGGGTGTCGTGGTTGGTCTTTTCCGCACGTGGATGAGCGCCTAGAAAGCGGCGCTGTTGTGGCGTCGCGCTGTTTTTCTGCACGCCATTTCACGATTGGACATAACCATGATATTTGAAACCTCTCGGGGCAGGTCTGTTCTGCTGTGCCATTCATGGCAATTCAAGCTTTGTTTCGTATGGGGCGGGGAGCTCGTTTCGACATTGACGAGTTCGATTCTCCAAATGGGTCTTATTTGGCATCTCGCCCTCACGACAGGGTCGTCTTCTCTCCTCTCCTTAGCATCGCTGGCAGGCTTTCTGCCGATTGCTTTGTTCGGAATCCTTGCGGGCGCCGTTGTCGACAGACTGCCTTTGAAACGTGTCCTCATCGGCGCCGACCTCTTCATTGCCGCGGTGGGTGCCGCCTTGGCGATTGCCTCGTTGGCCGGCAGCTTACCTGCATGGCTAATTCTCATCGCCCTGTTTCTCCGTGCAGTTGGTACTTCGTTCTACACGCCAGCCTCCCAATCTCTCACGCCCCATCTCGCCCCGCCAGAGCATCTCGTTCGCCTATCGGGGGTGACTCAGGCGATTCAGTCCGGCGGATACATTCTTGGCGCCGCGCTTGCAGCAGTGATTTATCCCGTGGCGGGCATTACCGCTATGATTGTCCTCGACGTGCTGGGAGCGCTTTTCGCTTCTTTAGCCGTCCTCGCCGCACAGATAGACGCAGGGGGCCTCGATGAAGCCGACCGCAGCTTGTCCTTTTCCAATAAGGTTCGAGAGCTCTTCTCTGAGATTTCGGACGGCTACAAGCTGATTAGGGAGTACAGGGGGCTGTTCGCCCTTCTTTGGTGCGGGTTCGTCTTCGCTTTCGCGTTCTCTCCGCTCGCGGCATTGTTCCCAATAATGACCTTGGGGCATTTTGGCGGTAGCACGGGGGATGCCGCTTTGGTGGAAATCCTTTTTTCTGCAGGCATGCTGGCTGGGTCCGGCATTTTGGCGGCCACGGGAGGGTTCCGCAATAGGTCGTTCACCATGGTCGCCGCGATTGCCGGCTTCGGCATTGCCGCAATCGTATCCGGATCGCTCGGCCCGTCATTGTTCGCTGCTTTCCTGCCGGTGAGCTTTCTTATGGGCGCATGCTCCCCGTTGTACGCGGGAACCCAGACTGCCCTTATGCAGGAGCAGATACCTCCTGAGTACCTAGGCCGCGTTTTCGGCCTCTACGGAACCATCATGGCGTGGGCCATGCCCATGGGCCTCGCAGCCCCCTCCGTTTTTGCGGATCTGCTTGGAGCTCCGTTATGGTTCGTCGGCTCTGGAGCGACCATGGTACTGCTTGCGATGGCTATGCTGCTTGCTCCGAGCGTCCGAAACGCGGGGAAAAGAGATACCGGGCAGATTCAATAGCCCAAGTATTCGAAAAAAAGAGGCAGCAGCCATCGGTTCAAGCGTCAGCCTTCAAGCCCTTGCGACGACGAGGTATTGCACCGACATTCCGCATCGCGCTCCTTATTCGTCGCCAACTATCATTTTCGGATTTGCCGGCTTGCGCAAGGTCAAAACGCTCGCGCCGGCAATTGGGCAAAGGCGAAAAATCGACGTGAGCAATCTTTTTTGGCATGGCTGCGCTTCCAGTAAAACGCTAATACACAAAAGGCGGTTCAACCTATGGAACTCATAGTCAAAGCTAAAGACATCTTTTTGGAATATGCCGGCCGCGATATCCTAGATATCGAAGAGTTGGAAATCTACTCCTACGATCGCATCGGCTTGGTGGGAGACAATGGCGCAGGCAAAACCAGCCTGCTTAAAATTCTGAGCGGCAATCTTACCATTGCGGACGCCGACGTCAGGCGCTTCGGCAGCATTGCCCTCATCGGCCAACTCGATGAACTCGACCTTGATGCGGCTCAGGACAGTGGTGAGATGCTCTCCCGTCTCAACGTCGCCGGAGTGGCGCAGGAGACGATGAGCGGCGGGGAGGAAACACGCGCCAAGATTGCCTCTGCACTCTCCCAGCATGCAAGCGCGATCTTCGCCGACGAGCCTACGAGCCACCTCGACCAAGACGGCATCCGCCTTCTCGTCGGACAACTCAAGGCATTTGATGGGGCTCTGCTCATCGTGAGCCATGACCGTCATTTTCTCGACCAGGTGGTAGACAAGATCTGGGAGCTCAAAGACGGCGGTATTTCCGAATTCTGGGGTGACTACTCCGACTATCTGCGACAGAAAGAAGAAGAGCGCAAAGCTCAGGCGACTCGATACGAAGAGGCGATGCGCGAGCGCGATCGCCTCGAAGCCGCCATCGAAAAACAACGGAAAAAAGCACGGCAGGTCGACGCCAAGCGGAAGGCTGCGAAAAAAAGCAACGAGTATGCAGGTCGATTGGGGCATCAGAAAGCAACCGGCACCAAACAGAAGAGGATGTACCAGGCGGCTAAGGACATGGAGAAGCGCCTCGAAGCGCTCGAAGGGATTGAGGCCCCAGATAGCATTCGCGCCGTGCGGTTCCGCCAGAGCAAGGCCCTGGAACTGCATAGTAAATTTCCCATCTCGGCAGACGATTTCAGCTTGAGCTTCGGCAACTGCATGCTCTATGACCACGCGAAATTCGAGATACCGCTCGGTGCCAAAGTGGCCATCACCGGTGGCAACGGTACAGGAAAGACCAGCCTGCTGAAGGCAATCGCTCGACGCGCCGACGGTATCAACATCTCTCCCAAGGCAGAGATCGGTTACTTCGAGCAAACAGGCTACAAGTTCGACGCCCGTCAGTCTGCGATCTCGTTCATGCAGGATGGTTGCGAGTACAGCATGACCGAAATTCGAGGCATCCTCGCCTCTATGGGAATCGGACCGCGCGACCTGACAAAGGACGTTGGCGTTCTCTCGGGAGGCGAAGTCATCAAGCTGCTACTCGCGAAGATGCTGCTGGGCAGATACAACATCTTGCTCATGGACGAGCCTGGAAATTACCTGGACATCAAGAGCGCCGAAGCCCTCGAGCAGATGATGAGCGCCTATGCCGGAACGATAGTGTTCGTCTCCCACGATAAGAGGCTGGTCGAGAACGTCGCAGACATTGTCTACGAAATAAAGGACACCAAGCTAGTCAAAATCTTTCAGCGCGAATAGCCCTAAATGAGCAAGAAATAATCCCCGAACGGAGACAAGGGAGTAAAACGGCAAAGAAAGAGCCTCCGTCCCAACGCAGGGAACGGAGGCTCTTTAATCGCTTTTACTCATCTCCGTCGCTGGTGGCTTTGTCATGACTCTCGTACGAAACGAAACTCAGCGGCACAGTGCGGCACTCAAAATCGCAGGTCAGAACCCTATCGGCCTACTCCCACTCGATGGTCGCGGGCGGCTTGGACGTGATGTCGTAGCACACGCGGTTGGCGCCGGGAACCTCGGCAACGATGCGGCCGGAAATGCGGGCCAACACGTCGTAGGGCAGTTTGGCCCAGTCGGCGGTCATGGCATCGCTGGACTCGACGGCACGCAGGATGATCGGGCGCTGGTAGGTGCGCTCGTCGCCCATAACGCCGACGGACTTAATGTCGGGCAGAACCGCAAAGTACTGCCAGCAGCTGTGCTCGGAGTTGCGCTCGCCGGTCTGCTCAAACAGACGCTGGTTGTAGGCATCCAGCTCCTCGCGCACAATAGCGTCGGCATTCTTGAGGATCTCGAGTTTCTCCTTGTCGACCGCACCGATGATGCGGATGGCCAGACCCGGGCCCGGGAAAGGTTGACGGAACACGATGTGACCCGGCAGGCCCAGTGCCAGACCAAGCGCGCGGACCTCGTCCTTAAAGAAGTGGTCGAGCGGCTCAATGAGGTCGAAGTGCACGCCCTCGGGGAACGGGATCAGGTTGTGGTGGCTCTTGATGGTGGCCGTCTTGCCACCCGTCTTGCGAGCGCCGGACTCGATGATGTCGGGGTAGATGGTGCCCTGAGCCAGGTACTTGACCGGCTTGCCATCGGTCTCGAGCTGCTGAGCAACCGCGAAGAACTCTTTCCAGAACTGCGTACCGATGATGCGGCGCTTCTCCTCGGGCTCGGTCACGCCGGCCAGAAGCTCGGCATAACGGTCCTCGGCGTGGACGTGGATAAAGTCGACGTCAAACTGCTTGGTGAAGACCTCCTCCACCTGCTCGGGCTCGCCCTTGCGCAGCAGACCGTGGTTGATGAACACGCAGGTCATCTGCTTGCCCACGGCGCGAGCGCCCAGCGCAGCTACGACGGAGGAGTCGACGCCACCGGACAGGGCCAGAATCACGCGGTCGTCGCCGACCTTCTCGCGGAACTCGGCCGTCATGGTCTCGACCAGGTTGTCCATGCTCCAGTTGGGCTCCAGGCCGCAGATCTCAAACAGGAAATTGCTCAGCAGCTGCTGACCGTACTCGGAGTGCTTGACCTCGGGGTGGAACTGCGTGGTGAAAATCTTGCGCTCGACGCACTCCATGGCGGCAACCGGGCACACGTCGGTGCTGGCGGTAACGGTAAAGCCCTCGGGCACCTCGGAAACGGCGTCGCGGTGGCTCATCCACACGGTCTGCTCCATAGGCGTGGAGTTAAAGAGCTTGGCGCCGGCCGTGCGCGTGATGGTGGCGCGGCCGTACTCGCCCACCTCGGAGTGGCCGACCTTGCCGCCGAGCGTCACGGCCGTGATCTGATGGCCGTAGCAAAAGCCCAGGACGGGAAGGCCCAGGTCAAAGATGGCGGGATCGATGGACGGAGCGTCCTCGGCATACACGGAAGCCGGGCCGCCGGAAAGGATGAGCGCAGAGGCGTTCATCTCGCGAATCTCGTCGGCCGAGATGTCGCAGGGGACAATCTCGGAATACACGTTGAGGTCGCGGACGCGACGGGCAATGAGCTGACCGTACTGCGCACCAAAGTCGAGTACGAGGACCTTTGCGGAAGCCTTTTGATCCATGGTTTCCCCCTCTTGTTGGCGGGGAGCCGGTGCCCACCCGCGTGAATGAACAAAAATAACTTTCATAGTGTACACGTTATATGGGGTTTCTCGCCCCTCGCAGCCATCAGCGCACGGCAAACGCACGACCTGGCCCCTATTTGACGGCGATTGAAGTGTTACCAAACGTTACAGATGATGTAATACGTTTGAACATTGGACGCCCTGTGCCACAATACTGCCGAACGACTCCGCCCTTGCGGCGGCAAATACGATAGGAATACCAGCATGAAGCGCATCCTTCTCATCGCCACGGGCGGCACCATCGCATCGACCGAGGACGGCAACGGCCTCTCCCCCGCCCTGACCGGTGAGGAGCTCGCCCAGAGTGTCCCCGAGGTCTCGGGCCTCTGCGAGCTCGACGTCGTGCAGCCCATGAACATCGACAGCACCAATATGCGCCCGAGCGACTGGATGCGTATCCGCGACGTCATCGTCGAGGGTTATGCCGACCACGACGGCTTCGTGATTCTGCACGGCACCGACACCATGAGCTACACCGCGGCGGCGCTTTCCTATCTGATTCAGGACAGCCCCAAGCCCATCGTGCTCACCGGCTCGCAAAAGCCCATGGGCAACCCCTTTACCGACGCCAAGCTCAACCTGTACCAGAGCCTGCTCTATGCGCTCGACGAGCACTCGCACGACGTCTCGATCGTGTTTGGCGGCGTCGCCATTGCCGGCACGCGCGCCCGCAAGCAGCGCACCATGAGCTTTAACGCGTTCATTAGCGTAAACTATCCGCCCATTGCCTATATCCGCAACGACCGCATCGTGCGCAATGGGCTTCACGGCACGCATCAGGGCGAAAACCCGGTGCGTTTCTACGACAGCATCGATCCGCGCGTATTTGTACTCAAGCTTACGCCCGGCGTAAACCCGGGCATCCTCGACGCCCTTGCCGATAGCTACGATGCTGTAATCCTTGAGACCTTTGGCATTGGCGGTATCCCCGAGTTTGGTGAGTCGGGCGAGTCGTTCCAAGAGGCTATTTTCCGCTGGGTCGATTCGGGCCGCACTGTCGTTATGACCACGCAGGTCCCCGAAGAGGGCCTCGATCTGGGCGTTTACGAGGTCGGCCGTGCTTACGCCGATTATCCGGGCATTCTGCGCGGCGACGACATGACCACCGAGACGCTCGTGGCCAAAACCATGTGGGCACTCGGCCAGTCACGCGATGCCGCCGAAATCCAGCGCCTGTTCTACAGCCAAGTCAACCACGACCGCATCCCGATGGCGTAATCCCTAAGGCAGTTCCACTTATCGCAGCCTCAAACGACAGGTGGTCCCCCTCGGGCCGTGCAAAAATCGGAGTATTCTGCAATTTCTCCGCCGGAGGCATAGAATCGACCGATTATTAGACGAACTTTTAGACAAAAGAGGCGTCTGGTAAATATTTATTCCACATTTTTATTTAGCGTGTGGATTAACTACTGTCAAAAAAGCAAAGCCAGCCGCCCGAGCTACCATCTACGGCTGAACAGGTGCTGAATACTCGCGATTTTGCACATCGCAACCAGGGGGACCCGCCCAAAGAGCGTCAATTAGCAGCGGGGAACGCCCTATTCGATACCCTCGAGAAGCTCTGACACCGTCATGCCGAGTGCGGGCGCGATCTTAAATAGAACCTTGAGCGTGAAATTTGCCGTCCCATCTTCGATTCGGTCGAGGTAGGGTCGACTGATTCCTGTCGCCACACAAAAATCAACCTTGGAGATACCAAGGTCCCTGCGTGTCTCTTCGACCCGCCTGCCAAGAATCTGTTTCGCACGTTCGTCCATGCACCCGAGTTTGAAATGGAGCCGAACATAAACGTAAACTATAGTTTACGTTTTGCCGAATACACAGGAGTTTTCTATGTCGGGTTCTTCGGTCCGCATGTACCGAGCCACGCTTCGCGCAAACAGCGCGCCGCCCAAGCTCGTCGTCGTTGAAGCAGAATGCCTTTCGCCCGATGAGCGCACAGCATTTGCATTGCTATCAAGTCGCGTCGCCGCCGTTCTGGTCCCTTGCCCGGCGCAAGGTGAACTTGCCATCCAATGCCAAGCGCACAGCTGCTCGCTCAAGCAGGCTGCCGTAATCGCAACCAGCCAACGAGGTCTGCCCCTTCTCCTGGAAGCCGGTATCGCACTTGCCCTTCGCGGCGCCGGATACGAAAACGAGGCCGCCGCCGACATGGTCTTTAAACCACGATCGAGCGGCGGCCTCGCAGCAGCCATTGAATATGTGTGCAGGCTCGTTGCCTAAAAGGACAAGCTAGAAACCAAAGCCAAAGCCCGTTCCAGTAATCGCCGAATACATAAAGTAGACGTTGATTACATTGAGGAACACGCCCGTGATGCAGCCGTTGCGCAGGTAGCGCTCGCACGCAAGACGTGCCATCACAGCGGAGTCCTCGTTGTTCTTTGCCTGGCGTCCCGCCGTAAAGTACGTCGCCACGCTCAGCAGCAGGTTGAGCACCGGCAGTGCCAGCAGCTCGTAGCTCTTACCCCAGCGCGTCACCTCGCCGGCTGCGTTAAACTTCGTTGCCACCTCGGGGCCAATGTTGGGGATCACAAACGCTGCAACCACCAGCGGAATCACCGCAAGTACGAGCAGCGCAATACCCATGTAGCCAGCTTTTTTGCCATATTTAAACATATGCGTCGTCCTTACACGTTAAAGCGGAAGTGCACGACGTCGCCATCGGCCATGACATAGTCCTTGCCCTCAATACGCAGCTTGCCGGCGGCCTTGGCGCCCTGCTCGCCGCCGAGCTCGATGTAGTCGTCATAGCCAATAACCTCGGCCTTAATAAAGCCGCGCTCAAAGTCGGTGTGGATGACGCCGGCGGCCTGCGGGGCGGTCGCGCCCTGACGAACCGTCCAGGCCTTGACCTCCATCTCGCCGGCCGTAAAGAACGACTGCAGGCCGAGCAGCTTGTAGGCTGCCTGCGCGAGAACGTCCAGGCCGGGCTGCTCCAAGCCCAGGCTCTCCAGGTAGTCGGCGGCGTCCTCGGGATCGAGCTCGGAAAGCTCGGCCTCGATCTTGGCGCAGATGGGTAGCGGCTTGACACCGTCGATGGGCGCCAAATCGTCGTTGAGCATATCCTCGTCCACGTTGGCCACATACAGGATGGGCTTCATGGTGAGCAGGAACAGGCCCTTGGCGGCAGCACGCTCCTCGTCGGTCATCTCCATGGATGCGGCGCGCTTGCCCTCGTTGAGCCAGGCAAGCAGGCGCTTGGCCACCTCGAACTTGGGCATGAGCTCCTTGTCGCGCTTGGCCTCCTTCTCGAGCTTGGGCAGTTGCTTCTCGAGCGTGCCCATGTCGGCCAGGATGAGCTCGGTCATGATGGTGTCGGCATCGCCGGCGGGATCGACGAACTCGCCCGTGCGGCCCACCTCGCGCATGACGTTGGGGTCCTTAAAGTAGCGCACGACCTCGCAGATAGCGTCTGTCTCTCGAATGTTGGCCAAGAACTGGTTGCCCAGACCCTCGCCCTCGTTGGCACCCTTCACCAGACCTGCGATGTCGACGAACTCGACCGTCGCCGGCACAATGCGGCCGGGGTTAACGATGTCGGCGAGCTTTTGCAGGCGGCTATCGGGCACATCGACGATACCCACGTTGGGGTCGATCGTGGCAAACGGGTAGTTGGCGGCAAGGCCGGTCTTTTTGGTAAGCGCGGTGAACAACGTCGACTTGCCCACGTTGGGCAGGCCCACGATACCGATGGAAAGGGACACGACAGCTCCTTTTGGTACAGGTACTTCAAACTTCATAAGTATAGCGCCGCCGCAGCATCCGGGCGAATCCGGACACCGCGGCGGCGCAAATGAAGCAGAGATGCGTGAGAGTCCTAGACAGTAGTCCTTACTTAAGCTCGGGCCAGAAATCCTTGTTGGCCTCGATGAGCTCGTCCAGGATCTGCTTAGCAACGCTTGCCGAAGGAATGGTCTTGGAGAGCGTGAGCGCCTGCCAGAGCTTCTGGTAGCTGCCCTCGACCCAAGCCTGGACAACGAGCTTCTCGACGGAAACCTGCTGCTCCATCAGGCCCTTCTGGAACTGCGGGATCGGGCCCTGGCAAATCTTCTCAAAGCCGTTGGAACCGACGATGCAAGGCACCTCGACCATGGCCGTCGGGTCGAAGTTGGGCACAGCACCATCGTTGGGGACGATCAGCAGGAAGCGCTCGAGCGTGTTCTCGGCCAGCGCGCAGGCAAGGTCGACGATGTAGTTGGCGTGTACGTCGGGCTCAAAGCCGCCGTCCTTGGCAGTACCCTTGGCGATGATGTCGCGGCAAGCGCCAAAGACCTTCTTCTCGCGGCCGTCCATAACCTCATTGGCGCGAGTGTAGTTGGGGTCAGACGTCTCGACGACATAGTCCGGGTACAGGTAATACTTGAGGTAGGTATTGGGAATCGTCTCGGGATCGACAGCATAGACATCCTTGGCCTTGCCGAAGGTGTGAATCCAGCTCTCCTCGACATGCTGCTCCTTACCGGCCTCGTGCTCGATGCCGTCCAGGTAGCCGTTCTTAGCCATGTGCTCCTTAATCTGCGGCATGAGGTCGTTGCCATCCTTGTCGTAGATCTTGCTCCACCAACCAAAGTGGTTGAGGCCGTAGTAGCTATACTGCAGCTCGCGACGATCCTTGATGCCGCACATACGGCTCATCTTATCCATAAGGTCGATCGGCATGTCGCAGATGTTGATGATGCGGCTGTTGGGGCGCAGCACGCGGCAGGCCTCGGCGACGATGGCCGCGGGGTTGGAGTAGTTGAGCATCCAGGCGTTGGGGCTGTACTTCTCCATGTAGTCGAGGATCTCGATGACACCACCGATGGAGCGCATGCCGTAGGCGATACCGCCGGCACCGCAGGTCTCTTGGCCAACGCAGCCGTACTTGAGAGGAATCTTCTCGTCGAGCTCGCGCATGGCGTACAGGCCGACGCGGATGTGAGCAAGGACGAAGTCGGTCCCGGTGAATGCGGTCTCGGGGTCGGTGGTGTAGCTAAACTCAACCTCGGGGGCGTTCTCGTGGAAGTAGATCTCGCAGGCCTTGGCCACGGTCTCCTGGCGCTCGGCGTTGTTGTCGTAGAAGGTCACCTTGTTGACCGGGAAGCGGTCGCGCTCCTCGAGCAGCATCAGGGCAATGCCCGGGGTAAAGGTGGAGCCACCGCCGGCAATGGTCACGGCATAGTTCTTCTTGGACATGATGTCCTCCTCATTCTGGCCGCTTGCTCAATCCGTCCCCGCACGCGGCCTTGCGCGGTTTGGAATTGTTACCTAGAAGTGGAGTTTTTTATCTCTAGAATCGGCCTTGCGGTGCATACCGGCTCTGCAAGGCCGATTGTTTCGATGGACGATGGTTTACAGAAGACTCTCGAACTTCTCGCGAACCTGCGGGACGGCAAGGCCGATGATGACCTGGATTGACTGGCCTTGGACCACCAAGCCATGCGTACCGATCGCCTTGAAGGAAGCCTCGGGTGCAACGACGCCCTTGTCCTTGACATTAACGCGCAGACGGGTAGCGCAGTTAGTTACATCGATGACGTTATCCGTGCCACCGAGTAGATCGAGGATGTTCTCGGCAAGCACCAAGCGCTCATCATCTTTACTCTGGGCGACCGATTTGCTAGCAGCAGCACCGCCCTGCTTTTGCTTGTAGTCGGCCTTGGACTTGAGCTCGACCTCAACATCGTCATCCTCGCGACCGGGGGTCTTAAAGTCGAACTTGACGATCAGGAAACGGAAGACCACGACCCAAAGAGCGGTAAAGCACAGACCGACAAGGATGGAGATGGCGTACTGCAGACCGTGTGCGGCCCAAAGGGGCAGCCAGTCCCACGAGAGCATCGAGATGATGCCGCCGTCGAAGATGCCCACGACGCCAAGGAGGTTTTGAGCCATGCAGCCGAGCGCTCCGAGTACGCAGTGGACGACGAACAGGCCGGGCGCAATGAACAGGAAGGTAAAGTCAAGCGGCTCGGTGATACCGCAAAGCATAGCGGTAAGGGTGACCGGGATCAGCAGAGCCTTGACACGCTGCTTGCGCTCGGGTTTGGCGGTCATATAAAACGCAAGGCTCTGTTAGACCAGGATTGACATACATGTGTCCCCACGGTGCCATATCGTTGA